>NZ_JADBTB010000181.1:0-7022 GCF_020246405.1 Microcystis sp. M083S1 | reverse complement strand
CTTCTAGGTTCTGTGTGATAAGTTTAACTTACATCGGATCGATCAATCTTTGTGTCCTTTGTGTCTTTGTGGTTCGTTCCACCCCCTCGCTAGGAGGAATGTATCTTAGAATACACTTTACCCACCAAATCCAAGAGAGCCATTTTTTGTTCAAGTTGAGCATTACGCTTGACAAATTTACGAAATGATCGTTTAAACTTCTCTGTTGCAATAATCTTTCTCATTCATCTTCTGTTAATTTGGCTTTTAATTCATTAATAATATCTTCTAAGGGTTGAGGTTTTAATTCTCCTCTTTGAAAAGCCTCCCTTGCTTCTTTAGCATTTTGGGCTATTTCTTCTCGATAGGATTCTATCATTTGATTTTTGATGATTTCTATTAACATTTCTCTCTGTTCAATCGGTAGTTGATTAACTGTTATAAGAGCTTGTTCTAATGTTATCATAATTGATCCTCTCTTGATTTAAGTAATAATTTTAACTGATTGGCATCTTGAATATTAGAATAAGCAATCCGATTATTGATGCTTTCTAAATCTTGCTTTGCTCTTGAAGATATTAAAATAACGGTCATAATTTAATATCCACAATTCTGAAGATTGTTTGCTTTTAATCTGTTGATGAATTCTCTACCATGAAAACTTTCCCCACGTTTCAACTCTTGCACCCCAATCATGAATTCCCGTTTCAATTCTTCAAATCTTCCTTGGCACATTCTGTCTCTTTCTGCCAATAAACGCAATCCCTCTTCAATAACGACTAAATCATCTTGATATTTTCCTGTTTTGATTTGTTGAGCAATCAAATCTTCTATTTCCGGTGTCAGTTGGATAGTGTTCATCGCTTCTCCTAATTACCGTGCTATCATCTTAATCCAGTATTATAGCGCAGACTTTTTAGCATCTTATAGTTTTAACAGATTTTGGACAGAATGCGAGATAGACGGGTTCATCTCCCTGAGTCTAAGTCTTCTAGAACTCTTAAGCTAAGGAAAAGGGGGACTTAAGAAGAGCAACAACCAGTACGTACTCCCCTGCTCCCGGTGCTTCCCTATCCTGCTTTTGTTATAGATGAAGAAAAAGCTTGATTAGCTTGAGCATAAATTTTTAACGCTACAGACATTTGTTCTGGTGTAGTTTCTCCCTGGGATTGAAACCAAGCAAAAGTTTCTGGATCTATTTCGACTTTTACAGTAACAATATCTTCAGGTAGTCGCAATTGTGCTTTAACCCAAAAATCTTCTGATAGGGGAGGAATATCAGAAGTATCAATATCCTCATCTTTCATTGCATCAATTCTACTTCAATCTGTTTTTGAGATATTGCTCATAATGTTTTCCTTCGTAAGATAATGCTTTTCTTAAGGATATAATGCGAATTGTTTGATCGTCAGGTTCAGTATAGACAATAACAACGACTCGTCCATCTAGTAAACCAATAGCCACAAAGCGAGCTTCTCCATAATTCTCTCGCTCATCCAATTCAACAACCATTGGCAAGTTAAAGATAGGATAGGGGTTCATCCATCCGAATCTAAGTCTTCTAGCACCCGTGAGTGGAGGGTTTCGGACGCTTCCCCAAGCTCGGCGTTTATGGGCCAAGCAAGTTGACACAATTTTTGCCTTACTTTTATGAAACCACCCTGCTAAATACCCCTTAAAAAGGGGTATTTAAAGCTGAAAAAAGGGGCTTTGCGCCCCCAAAAATCTTTAGTCAACGGCTTACAAATCTACACCAGACTATAGACAATTACTAAACCCAAAACTGCGGCAAAGACAATTAAAGCGTAGAATTGGGCGCGACCATTTTCGAGGTATTTAAGACCTTCACCACTGACAAGAGTAGCTAAACCGGTTAAATTCACTGCCCCATCGATAACGCGATAATCCACTTCCATAATTTGCCGTGCGAGACGACGACAACCCTGGACAAAAACTCGATCATACAGATTATCAATGTACCATTTGTTCAGGGAAAAACGATACAAAGCGGGGAATTTTTCCGCAATAGTTGCGGGGTCAATTTTCTTCTGGAGATACATCAAAGAAGCGACAGTAATCCCGATTAAAGCAATCCCCACCGAATTACCCGCCATAATCAGAAACTCTGTCCAATCAAAAGCATGAACTTCTTCCACCACTTCGTTAGGAACATGAATAAAACCCTCGAAGAAATTCTGCCAAGGTTTACCCACCAAACCGATTAACAAAGAAGGAACCGCCAAAATCATGAGAGGTAAAGTCATAGTAATTGGCGATTCGTGGGGTTCATGGGCATGATGGCCGTGGTTGTCTTCTTCCTGCGCTTCCGAGTCCAATTGCTTAACATTCATCGCCCCCGGTCCAAAAGCCGGAATCGCGCCCGCGTTGGCTAACAGTCGGCGTTTAATCTCCTTATTAGTCCCTCTAAACTCCCCTTCAAAGGTGTTAAAGTACATCCGGAACATATAAAAAGCCGTTAAACCCGCAGTCCCCCAACCGATTAACCATAAAGCTGGGTTCGCCTCAAAAGCTAAACCGAGAATTTCATCCTTCGACCAGAAACCAGCGAAGGGAGGAATCCCACAGATGGCCAGAGTTCCCACCAGGAAAGTTAGGGCGGTAATGGGCATATACTTGCGTAAACCGCCCATCATCCGCATATCTTGCGCTAAAACTGGCTCATGACCGACCACATCCTCCATACCGTGGATGACCGAACCAGAACCGAGGAACAACATCGCTTTAAAATAAGCGTGGGTCATCAGGTGGAATAACCCCGCACTATAAGCGCCGATACCCATAGCCATAACCATATAACCCAATTGGGAGATGGTGGAATAGGCTAAACCCTTTTTGATATCATTCTGGGTGAGGGCGATACTTGCCCCTAGGAAGGCGGTAAAGGCCCCCGTCCAAGCAATTACCGTCATCGCCGTGGGAATTGGCTCAAAAACGGGATACATCCGAGCAATCAGGAAAACTCCGGCGGCCACCATCGTGGCGGCGTGAATCAGGGCCGAAATCGGGGTCGGACCTTCCATGGCATCCGGTAGCCAGACATGAAGGGGAAATTGGGCTGATTTGGCCACCGGTCCCAGGAAGACTAAAACGGCGAATAATGCCGCTAAACTGCCAGCAATGGCTCCAGAAGAGACTAATTCCTCTAGACGTTCACCCATGATATCAAACTCGAAGCTACCAGTGGCCCAGAAAAGCCCCAGCATTCCCAGTAATAAGCCAAAATCGCCGACGCGGTTGGTAACAAAGGCTTTTTGACAGGCCTCGGCGGCCGCCGGACGAGTGAACCAGAAACCTACTAGCAGATAGGAACACATCCCCACCAATTCCCAGAAAACGTAGATCTGGACGAGGTTGGGACTAATGACCAAACCGAGCATAGAACTGCTAAAAATGCTCAGATAGGCGTAAAAACGCACATAACCGGGGTCGTGGGCCATGTAACCATCGGTATAAATCATCACCAAAAAAGCCACGGTGGTGACGATAACCGACATTAAAGCACTGAGGTGATCGATCGTATAACCCATTTTCAGGTGAAAGTTACCCGCCGATGCCCAATCGATCATTTGGTTGTAGGGAGCGTGTCCATTGATTTGACTCCACAGCAGCGCAAAAGACAGCACCATCGACGCGCCGAGGGTAGAAATGATCAATACAGCATTCACCTGTCGCAGACGATTGGTGACTTCATTAAAGGAAATTAAGCCCGCGCCCACTAGGGTAGCGCCTACCAAAGGCAGGACGGGAACTAGCCACGCGTACTGATAAAGCGGTTCCATTCAGTAATACCTAGTTTACAACTTCACACTATTTGGTTTATCTTCATCTATTGTGACATAGGTTAATTCTTAAGAAAGTGTTTATACCTAGTTTTGCTTAATAGGGCGGCGAAAGGTCAAAGGATCTTATCAATTTGGCAGTTTAGCGAGCGGGACGGTAATTTTTAGGGAGAAGCAGCAAAATTATCGAATAACCACGAAAGCAAGGAAACGATTAAACCAGCAGAAAAGGAAATTATCGCCACGATCGCCTCGCTGCCAAGATAACGGGATAAAAAACTGCCTTGAATTTGGGCGATCGGTAGTCGCGGATTTAACCCCACTTGGATGCTGTTGGTATTGCCGGAAACGCTCACTTCTAAACCTTGTGATGCCTCGGTAATCTGCAAGTTTTCCCCCGTGGTTTTTAGTTTGAGGTTTTGGTTACTATCCTCTCGGATAATTTTTATCTGATTTAATATCTCTACCCCCGGTTTCTCGACGATCAGGAATTGGTTTTCTTCTAGCTTAAGATCCTGTTGAGCCATCCGGATATTACCAGAAATAATTGTCGATTCCACTAAGTCATCTCTCACATTATTACCGGTGATAATCGGTCGCTCAAATCTAACATTACTAACTTTAATATTGCGCCAAAAAATAGGCTGTTCTTTATCTTGAGAAAGTTGTAAATTAACATCGATCGCTTGTTGTATTTCTAATTTAAATTCGGTGGTGCTGAGATTAAATTCGAGGGGAATATCCTCTTTTTTTAAAGGAAAATTAGCAATTTTATAACCAGAGAGAGTTATTTTAATCGGGTTGCCGCTAGGGTTAAATGATAAATTTACTGGTTGAGAATTTGGCTGCAAACTAAAAGCCAAAAGATTATTAAAAGGCGCGTATTTGAGATTTTTTACTCTAGTTTCCTTTTGTAAACGGAGTTCTTGCAGGATAAAATCCGCCGTCGGGGTAATTGTTAAAGTGCTATTTTCCCGGATTGATTCAATTTCTAGTCGCTCTCGTTTATTCAGTTCGGGATCTGCAAGACTGCTAAAAATGCCAGCGAGGGTAAATTTTTTCAGTCCCGATAGATCTATTTGGGAAAGATTATAGACATCTTTGAGCAATAAACTTTCGTTTTCTTGACAGGTAAAACTAAAGCTTTTTACCAATAAATTGCCTTCAAAGTTTTGTTTAACTGGGATAATTCCCCAAAAAATCGACAGGAAAACCAGTGCTAGAGTAACTATAAAAACTGTGCAAAACTTGAGATTTTTCCTGATAAATCGCCAGAAACTTTTAAAATTATGCTTGGACTTCATTTTAGCCACTGGGGATTATGTTCAAAAGTTATATTAATCGGGGCATTTCTGGGAGGAGCATCATCTTGTTCTAATAAAGCTTTGACTCGCAATTCGTACAATCCCGCCTTAGCCAGTTTACCATCAGAAGTACGACCATCCCAACTAAAGAAAATTTCTCCTTTTGGTTGCCAGTTAGGGCGAGAAGTCTCATAGATAACCTTGTTGTTCTGGAGGATTTGTAATTCTTTGATCTGGCTACGCGCATTAGAAAAAAAGACGATATCATAGGTTGTTGCCTGATTAAAAATAACTGGCAAATAGATCAATTTACCGTCACTGATATAGGCCGTGGCCCGCAGACTTTCAAGGGCGATATCTTCGCGATCAATAACATAGTTAGACCATTTAAATTGATAGCGAGAACCTTGGGGACGCAAGGTGAGGGGATCGAGTTGATAATTTTTTGGCACAGAACGCACTATCACTTTCGGCGCTCGGTTATTACGACTAGGTACTTCCAACTTTAGGGGGTCAGTCATCTCCCGAATCCGGCCGATAGAAAGGGAAATAAGACTAAAACTGCCCGCAATATCGATCGGAGCTATTCCCTCACAGCGCTTGTCATTATCTCTCTGGATATAGTTGCTAGATCTAGTATTTCCCGTCCCACAGTTTTGAGCTTGAATAGGGAAGAACGAGACCAAAATAAGACTAAGAATTGTTAAGTTGAGGACAATAAATGATTTTTTCATGGTACAACCACCTGCCATTGAGCTAATTTTTGGAGAACTCGATCGATTGGGTAAGCGAAACCGATACCGGAAGAATCGATTTGGGACTCGTTAATCGTCTTAACCATCAATCCGATCACCCGCATTTCCTGATCGAATACTGGACTACCAGACCCCCCCACGGCCAGACTCACATCGATTAATAAATTGCCGCTACTAGACTGAATGCCGATGGTAATCGCCTCGTACTTCGACCAATCTTTTGATTCAGGATGTCCGATGATAGAAATCCGTGTTTGTGGGGCAATTTCGCCTTGATGAAAGGTTAAAGGACTGATATCGTCTGGTAAACCCGTGACTTCCAGCAAAGCTAAATCCAAGTTTTCTTGGGGTTGGGTGATGTGAATTATTTTAGCCTTTGCACGATCGCGCGGGAGGTTGGGTAGATTTTCGCCGTAATAGGGTTCCACTTCCAGATTATCGCCCTTCTGTTCCGTGTCGCGATCGACCACCACATGACGATTAGTGATAATCCACACCGTTGTTCCCCGGCGTTTGACCACATAACCCGTACCGTAGGCAGTCCCCTTGGCGTTACCGGTAAAGACAACACTGATTTTAACGATCGATCGCTTGATCCGGGTGAGGGGATCCTCTTGGGGTAGATATTTAGTATTATTCAAAGCGATGATCTGCTCCGGTTGTTGCTGCAACGATAACAAGCGCCGGGCCTCTTGCAGGTTATTGCTGGCAAATTCAAACTTCGGATCGATTTTCGTCGCCTTCTCGAACTCAGCGATCGCTGCCTCTAGCTTGCCCTGTTCCTGTAGGAGCCGACCCAAATTATTATGGGCAAGGGTGTGAGCGGTAGTAGGAGTCCCAGTAGTATCATCCGGTAAATCTAAGGCCCTACGGTACATTTCCTCCGCTTCCTTCAGTTTTTTCTGGTCATACAGCACGTTACCCAGACCGTTGTAGGCACGGACATATTTACCATCAATAGAGATCACCTTGCGGTACATCTCCTCCGCTTCTGTCAGTTTGTTCTGGTTCCTCAGCACGATGCCCAGACCGTAGTAGGCATGGACATATTTATCGTCAATAGCGATCGCCTTGCGGTACATCTCCTCCGCTTCTGTCAGTTTGTTCTGGTCCTTTAGCACGAGGCCCAGACCGTAGTAGGCATAGACATAGTTGGAGTCAATAGCGATCGCCTTGCGGTACAT
>NZ_JADBTB010000180.1:0-3504 GCF_020246405.1 Microcystis sp. M083S1 | reverse complement strand
AAGTAGGTAGGCTTTAAAAATTATCAGACACCCCCCTTATCAAGGGTAGGGTTGATTCATGAATCAACCCTACCTTATCAAGGGAGGCAGGGGGGATCGAACCTAAAATCCATTTTTAATTTAATTATAACCAGCTACTTATTAACCGAGCAGTATTAAATGGCGGTGACAGTGCTGTTTTTTCACTGATTACTGATTACTGATCACTGTTATAAGATGAAAAAGGGAAAATTTACGATCGAAGCTTTTCTATGACAGTTACACCCGTTCCAGCCTCCTTTAATCCTGTTTCTGGTCTAGTTAACCGTATTCTCGGCATAAAACCGCTTTTTGACATCGCTCGCTATCAGGCGCGCAATATGATGATTAAAAGAGCCGAAAAACTAGGCGTACCTTGGCGGGAAACCGTCAAACAATGGCAACAAAGGGATTGGAGTCGGGAACTGCAAGCGGTAGAAAATCCCGATCTCGTCTATCCCGAATACTATGTTTGTTCTTTCCACGCTTACGAAAAGGGCAATTTAGACTGGTTGCCAGCTTTTGAGGTAGAATCTGCCGCCTATGCTGTCCATTCTACCATCTGGCCCGGGGCGGGGATTGACGGCGATCCGCGATTGCGGCGGGAATATCACCGGATATTGAAGGAGCAAATCAAGGCAGAAATTAACGATATTGTCGATTTAGGCTGTAGTGTCGGCATGAGCAGCTTTGCGCTGCAAGATACTTATCCGCAAGCGCGGGTAACTGGGTTAGATCTCTCTCCCTACTATTTAGCCGTTGCCCAATACCAAGCTCAACAAAAACAAAAGACGATTCAATGGCAACACGCAGCCGCGGAAAAAACTCAATTACCCAGTCAGTCCTACGATCTGGTATCTTCGTTTTTAATGTTCCACGAACTACCCCAACAGGCTACTAGAGAAATTTTCGCCGAAGCGCGTCGTTTATTGCGATCGGGAGGTTATTTGACGCTGATGGATATGAATCCGCGCTCGGAAATTTATCGAAAAATGCCCCCTTATGTCCTAACCTTACTCAAGAGTACCGAACCCTATCTCGATCAATATTTTACTCTCGATATCGAACGGGCATTAGTTGAAGCGGGGTTTCAAACACCGATCATTACCCCCACCAGTCCCCGACACCGGGCGATTGTTGCGCGGGTTTCCGAATCATAATTTTGAGGTAATCAATGAAGATAATTTTTCGTCAAAGCTGGACAAGGATATTAACTATTGTCCCTCTCTTCCTGTTAATTTTTGCCAGCAAAACCCTCGCCCATCATGCCATGGCAGGGCAAACTCCCGATAATTTTTGGAATGGATTTTTATCGGGTTTAGCTCACCCAGTTATCGGTTTAGATCATTTAGCTTTTGTGGTGGCTAGTGGTTTAATTGCTGTGGGGATGGAACAGGGTTTATTAATTCCGATCGCTTTTGCGATTGCTACTTTAATCGGGACGGGGATTCATTTACAGGGAATAAATTTACTTTTTCCTGAAGGGATTGTTGCCCTTTCTGTGGTGATTTTTGGACTAATTTTAACCCTGAAAAAAGGTTTACAAACTCATTCTAATCTCTATACGATCGCTCTGGCAACTCTGGCAATGATTGCGGGAATTTTCCACGGTTATGCCTACGGAGAATCAATTATCGGGGCGCGAGTTGCCGCTTTAGTTGCCTATTTAATCGGTTTTACCGTCATCCAATTAGCGATCGCATCTGGTGCTTTTTTCCTTGGCAGTGTCATCAAGGAAAAATTAGCCAAGCAAGCAACTCTAATTAGCAAGTTAATCGGATTGGCAATTATGGCGATCGGTACAACTTTTTTAGTGGGAATTAAGTAAATTAATCTCGGTGGGGCTAATTATTAATGGCTCTCTTGAGGTTATGAGATCGAAGAAAGGGCGTACAATATACGCCCCTACCAAACAAGTACGGGAGAGCCGCTCAATTGAAAGAGGAGTTAGGAATTGAGTTCTCGAAATAAATCTAAAAATAATCCTCATTCCTACCCCTACTATTTTTTTAGGTTTCCGAGGGGAAGTAACCAAACAGTTTTTTATAATCAGAGGCCAGATATCCTCGATGAAAAAAACCTAATTCTTCGGCAATTTCATAAACTAATTTTGTCTGATTATTTTGTTTAAGAGATTGATGTAAAGCATTAAGACGAAGCAATTTAAAATAATTGTAAGGAGACATTTGATAGAAGTCTTTAAATATATATTCTAAGGTGCGTTGACTTACTTCTAAGTCTTGACAAATCGCTGGAATAGTCAGATCAGAACGCAGATTTTTTCTCATCATTTCTTCTGCTTTTTTGAGGATAGAGGTGCGTCTGATAGCGTTTTTAGGGGTTTTAATATATTTGGTTACTGCTAAAGTCAAAAGAAAATCTTTGACAATTTCTTCTTTTAATTTTTGACCGACAAAATTCAATCTTAATGCTTTTCTTTTCCCAGATATTTGTTGACGATCTAAATTAAATAGCATTTGATAAAGTTGATGACAAGATTGTTGGAGATGACGAATTTTTTCCGATGGGCAAATCACAATAGAAGAAGTGGAAGAATTTAAAAACTTTTTCGCTTCTGGTAGCTCTAAAGTTTGGCACAATTGTTGCAGATAATTATCATGAACGTAAAGCTGAAAACGATTAGAAAAAGGATGCTGAAAAACGGAAATTTCTGATTTAGGGGGTATAATCCCCAGATAGTTATTTTCTAATGGATACAAATTTTGGAAGAAGACAGAATTCACCTGAACAGGAATCGCAAAAACCCACATTTTAGAATGGACTACTCCCGCAACATTCGTTAAACAATTACGTTGCGATAATTCTAACATCACTTCATCGATGATGATCCTTGAAAGATACCCTTCAAAATGATCACCACTGAGTTGTAAAGCATCTACGTTGACAAATTCTCGATTCTGAAAATAGCGAGAAAAGTCACAAACATATTCACTTTTAAAGGTTAATTCCTGAGAATTAATTAAAATATTGGTTTTATTGTCAAAAATAAACATCTATATAATTACTTGGTTATTGAGTGAAATTAAGCTTTTTTGCCCATCAATTTAAAAACTTGCGTTTTTTGGATCATCTTAGCATAGAGGACTGAGTAGTATGAATTATAGCAAAGTTGATTTATTAATTTTGTCCATCAGTGTAATTCCAGTTAAATCTCTCACTTTTTTCCGTTATCGATTACCAAGGAGATTTCGATGGCTAAACAATATATGCCCCTTGAAGATTGCTCTGGGTCTGCGGTAGTGGGTGGAGAAATTCCTCAATTACGTCCCCCGGCATTTTCTGATAACTCAAAATATACCACATTTACCTATACCTATTATCCGAGGGGATTGGAAATTTCCGATAGCTATATTTATTATCCAGGAGGATCAGAAATTTCCGAAGCTGTTGCCTGGGAAATCCCTACGTTCGCCGTTCCCCCGACAAATTATCTAGGGGGATTGGAAATTTCCGATAGCTATATTT
>NZ_JADBTB010000018.1:0-32316 GCF_020246405.1 Microcystis sp. M083S1 | reverse complement strand
CAGTTGAAGGAATTAATAATAAACTGAAGGTGATTAAAAGGAGAGGCTATGGATTTAGAAACTTTAAAAACTTTAGTCTTAGATGTTTATTAAATTGGCATTTTGCTAGTTGATTTTACATGGTAAGTTCGGAAGAACCTACTTTTTGTTTTACTACTCATAAGATGGGTGTGTAATTCCAAACTTAATTATTTTAACATAATGTAGTGACAACGACATTACACTATGTACGATACGATACCCGGATTTTTCAGAGAGATGAGCATCATTTGATGAAAGTCTAGGCTTCAAACCTTTCCATTATAACTGATAGGTAAAAGGTATGTCACCGCAGTAACACACCTTTATTATTGTTGGGTTTCGTTGTTTCAAACTAATCGAGAAGAAGGGGCGTGCTGCTATGCAGTGCCGTAGGCATCGCACTATTATTGAGGAATTAATTTAATTAAACTTCTTAAGGTCGCATTAACGGATTCCGAATTAGGAAAATATTTTTTAACATCAGGATCAAGAATAATTACATCATTTTGCGCTGGAAAATGTTCAACCGTTTTTGTTCCATCTTCATGATGAACAGTAACGCTATGACCTTCCCGATACTGTTGGTAATATTTTCCGCGAACAGGATTTTTAAGTTGACTTAAATCATATTCTTCTCGCAAGTCATCTTCTAATTCATCTTGGATTTTCTCGTTCATAATATCTCCTTTCTTTGGGTGTAACTAATCTTGCACTAATTAAACGAATTTTATGATCACGATCCGTATAAGAAACAAATAGAAATTTACCTTGATCTGATAAACCTATTATAAGATAGCGATTCTCTCCTGTAGAATGGTCAGGATCATCGAAATTTACAGCTAAGGGATCATCAAATACGGTGGATGCTTCTTCAAAAGAAATGTTATGTTTTCTTTGATTTATTTTTGCTTTCTGTTTATCCCATTCAAATGCTAGTTCCAAATCATTGCCACTTTGCCAACTGAAACACCCCGCATTATAGCATATCCTGATGGCCTAATAACAATTTTTTCTGTGCGATCGCGTCTTCCCAAAGTTTGACCAATAGAGAGATATATCAGCGATCGCCGCTGATAGTAAAAGGTATGTCACCGCAGTAACACACCTTAAATAGTGTTGGGTTTTGTTGTTTCAATCCAATCGAGAAGAAGAAGCGATCGCACTGAATTAAGATAGCTGATGAGTTGATGAGATTGAGTTTTATTGCCTAGTTAAAACCCCATTTCCACGTGAATCAAATTTCAAAGTGTAAGTATATCCCATCAGCATAGCCCAATTTCCAGTATCGAATACAACAGGATCTCCGATTTCCTCTTGTCCATTTGATCTAACAAGATCGTATGATCCTGCCTTTATGGATAGAGTCGTCTGCGGGGAACAAAGCACTGAATATCCCCAAGCAATCCATTTCACTCCCATACCAAACCCTACATTTACTGTATATTGTTCAGAATCATATTCGGGAATATGCCAACCTTGTTCATCGTGCTGAAGCTCCATGTATTTGTTCAATGACAAGGAAAAATTATCGTTATCCCTTGAGTATGGATGGTATGACTGGTTAGGGCTTATATCGCCTTTTTTGAAAACGGAAGCCATCCAATAAAGGGTTAAATCTTTATTGAAATTAATCATGACGTTTGTATCAACAGTTTGTTGTCCTGCGACTCTTCTGACACCATTAGCAATAAACTCTGCTGGTGAAAAAGTCGCTACCAGTTCGATCCCTTGAACATAATCAGTTGTTATCTCTACGATAGTAACAGGTCCTCCCGTAGCTGGGGTTGCTAATATAGGACGGAAAAACTCATCCGCATTTTCCAGTTGTGTTTTGGTAATCTCAAAAGGATGCTTTATTATTCCTATAAGTGGTCTCTTTTCCATAGAAACAACTCCAATTATAATTTTGATTTTGACAGAAAGAGTCTATTAAGATGTGTCACCGCAGTAACACACCTTAAATAGTGTCGGTTTTCGTTGCTTTAACCTAGCCTGAAATATTGGCGATCTCACCGCCCCAATAGAGATTGCTAGGAGTTTTTAAATAGAAGCTTTGCTCCAGCTACGAAAAGTTGTTTGATCTTATCTGCACTTTGAGATCCCGAATATGTGAAGTTAACTGTTGTTTTACCCCCAGTCTGGCTAGTAATCTTAAACTCAACTCCACTTAATACAAAGATTCCAAAAGAGGCTTTTAGTGCTGTTTGTACGGCAAGCTTCCCTGCCAAAAACGTATTAGCTTCATCCTCAAACGTACTTGTCCATGTAACGCTAATTACTTGATCGTCTTGCGTTTCTCCGAGAGAGCTAAAACCGCTTGATAGGAGATTTGCCTGTTCTTGGTTTTTGGCTGAATGCCATAGATCTGTCAGTGACGCTAACAATAATTTATGACTATCAATTAAATTGTCAACGAAATTTAAAGGTGCAGTTAGAAGTTCTTGACTAGGTTTCCCCGGCACAACCTTAAACTTTCCTGATGAGGTTAAGATGACAGTGGCCTCACGCGCTTTAAAATCTTTGAGTTCAATAACGGCAGCATCATTAGCAACCTCAGTCCAACTCGCTAGTTCATTTTCGCCATAATCCCCCGTTGTTACATAGAATGCCAATTTTGGACTTAAAGTTCTTGTGTCATTAGGACTAGGAGACCAACTCATACCAATGAAACCATTATCAGTTTGGATTCCAAAGGACATACTACTATACCATTTACAGTCTTCATTTGCGCTTTGGTCAAAAGCATTAGACTTCAGGGCAATCATATTTTCAGGAGCAGGTGAGTCAATTTTGCTCATGGTAGGAGCTTTTTTTCCTCGGCAGTCCTCCGTCACCGTTACGTAGTCTATCTCCCAAGTCTCTTGTAGTTCTATATTGTTACTGACGAAGGCATCAATTTTAATACCTAATCCAACAGCTTTATTGCTTGATCCTCCACCTGCAATATACTGCACTGGGATAGTAAACGTATTCGTCGCTGGCGAGTTAGGATCAACATCCAAATTAATTTTGGAGTTGGCGAAAACATTAGGATTTCCTTTAAGCTCGTCTGGAGGTTGCAAGAAAGCCCAAAAAGTTTTTGTTTGTTTGCTCTGATTGACTAAATAGATCGTGTACTCAGCAGCCATGATTGATCTCCTTATTTATTGAGTAAATACCGAATTCGATTTTGAACAAACAATAAGTTTGTCTTCCATACGTACACCCTCAAGACATTCTCAAAAATCTATTCGTGAAATTTTCGATTTAGCCATAATGCCTTAAGCAAAATGCCTTGTCTTTCGGGTTAAAAGTGATTTGTTCAATCACCTTTGATACCAGAATAAGTTTTATTTTGGGTAATGGCAATCTCTAAAATTAATACTTTTCTAATAGTTTTTTTTGAGTAGAATATTAACTTTTATATTAGATTTATATTAGATTTGTATTAGATTCAAAGGGTGACTTTATGGTATGACTCCCTCATCCCTGAAAGCAGAACTAATGAATTAATCGGGCGACTAAAATCATCAAAACCCTTTTAAGCTCTGACTTGTAGCGGTTTTAGGGGATGAAAAGAAGGCAGCAAAAAAGCGATCGCAATTCTTGAAAACAGACAGCGATCACCTTCTTCCTTGAATAAAGAGATGCTATGATTAGATGATGAGTATAACCTTCCAATTAGTTCTGGCTTTACTTTCCCGTGGGCAAGTCAAAATATCAGCCCATGGCTACGATGAACTAGCAAATGACGGTATTCTGGTAAGGGATGTGATAACAGGTATTAGAGAAGCTGTCATTCTCGAAGATTACCCGGAATATCCTAAAGGGCGTTGTGTGCTAGTCTTACAGAAAGATAGTCAGGGTAAACCCGTTCATGTGGTTTGGGGTATAGCCAAGAATACCGAATCGCCTGCTGTTCTAGTCACTGCCTATAGACCTGATCCAGCACGTTGGTCAAGTGATTTTACAAGGAGAAAACCATGACAAAAAAGCCTCACATTAAACTCATCCACATTGGAGAGTACATGGCTGAAGTGGAAGTAGAACTGATTGAGACTCCCGAAGGATGGTCGCCCTATTTATCATTAGAAGACGCTCAAAAATTAGATGATGTCCGAGAAGCCCTTCGTCAAGGTGATCTACAAAAAGCTTCCAATTTAGCACATCTTTACAAAATTACCCCTCTTACCGTTTAACTAAACTTTGACAAGAAAAAATTAAAAAGCGATCGCAATCCTTGAAAACAGACAGCGATCGCCTAACTTGTAACTATCATAAGCAACATTATTGGAGGGCTGATAATTCTTCCCGAAGAATACGACGTAAATCGGACTGAGTGAGCGATCGCTCAGAAGGAGATTGGATATATTGTTTTAAAGCCTCATTAATTAGGGTTTGATAACCCATTCCTGCGGTTTCAGCCTGTTCTCGAAAATAAGCTAGAATCTCATCATCTAGATAAATGGTAATGCGTGTTTTTCCCTGAGAGGAAATGAGCGCCCCTCGTTTTCCTTTAGAAAAATCATATTCCTTTCTCATAAGTTTTTCTCTCTTGTTTTGTAGCACGACGAGCGGAAATCAAGGGAATGACTTCACCCCGCAAAGTATAAATAACCACTAATAGTGATCCCATGTTTCCCATCCCCACTGCAATAAAACGTTCTTCTGTTATACAATCGGGATCAAGATCATGAATAGCGAGGGGATCAAAAAACACCATTTCAGCTTCTGCAAAGGAAACACCGTGCTTTTGCCAGTTGGTTTTTGCTTTTCTGGGATCATATTCAAATGTTATACATACATTATATGTATCTTAGAAGGTTGAGTCAAGCTCAAAACCCCTTCAGAGTATCACACGTATCGCCTTACCTTCCCACTTAGAGGGGTATTCAGGGGGAATGACAACTGTGCCATGATGAAGAATCATTTTAAATTCAATCGCTTCCATTCGTTAAGTTTAATAAAGTGTTGTATCAAGTTTAACCCAATCAATCCATGGAGTTTTAGGGGATGAAAAAAAAGCCTAAAAAAAGGGACCGCTTTTTCCCAATCAAATATAATTTAGGTAGAAAATTGCCGAAAAATCGCTATGCTCAACGGGTACAAAATTATTGATGCTGATTCCCATGTCATTGAACCCCCCGCAATGTGGGGACAATACCTAGAACCTAAATTTAGGGAATTTGCCCCTTCTGCTGACATGAAAATCAAAGGAGAACCGATTAGTCAAAAAATCTCCCCACAAGTCCAAGCAGAAGGGAATAAGCAGATGATGCAAGCTCATCCCCATGCTTATCTCAACCGCTATAACCCAGAGTCCCATGTTCAATCTATGACACAAATGGGCATAGATGTAGCTTTTATTTATCCTAATTACGGACTGTGGTTATTTGCCATTGATAGCCTACCTGCTGAAGTGATGGGGGCTTTTGTCCGTGCTTACAATACATGGTTATATGAAGAATTTTGTAGCTATGACCCTGCTAGACTGAAAGGAGTCGCTGCAGTCAATCAACATGATCCCGAAGATATGGTCAAAGAGCTACACCGTATGGCGAACTTGGGCTGGAAGGCGGTTTTTTTGCGCCCTAATCCCGTTAAAGGCAGAATTTTGAGCGATCCAGCCTATGAACCCTTTTGGGCGGCCTGCGAGGATTTGGACATGGCTGTAGGAATTCATGAGGGACATTGGAGTCGTTTACCCACCACCGGTGCCGATCGATTTAACACCCGTTTTGCCCTTCATGCTTGTTCTCACCCCATGGAGCAGATGATGGCACTGTTAGCGTTAATAGAAGGGGGAGTGTTAGAACGTCATCCTCAGCTAAGAATCGGATTTTTAGAGTCGGGCTGCGGTTGGCTACCCTATTGGTTATGGAGACTTGACGAAGAGTATCAAGTTACACCTTGGGAGGTCAAAGATCGGGTAAGATTAATGCCATCAGAGTATTTTCGCCGTCAATGCTTTATTGCCGTTGAACCCTCTGAACCTTATCTGTCCCAGCTTATAGACTACATTGGCAGTGACAATATTATCTTTGGCTCAGATTATCCACACATGGATCATAAGCCCGATATTGTTAGTCAAGTGCTTAAGCTTGAGAAAGATTTAGCTAAGGAAACAGTAGAGAAGATACTTGCGGACAATCCTACCCGTTTTTATGGCTCAGTCTGAGTTTTTACAGTAGAATCAAATTTATTAACCAACTTCCTGGAGGAATTCACCAATGGCACAGGTCTTTACTCGAAGTTATGTTCAAAATTTACAATCAAATTTGTCTATAAAGATTGGACAAGGACCAAAATCGATCGATGGCAATCAATACAATGATTACTATTTTCAGCTACTTATTTTTGAATTTGAAAATGAAGACCACCCTAAATTAGTCTATGGAACTAAGGAAGCTTTACAAACAAAATATAATTTAGATTCCTCAAGTTTTCCTAGCTCAGGAGCTAAGGTTGACCCAAGATTTTGCCCATCAGGTAAAGACCAACCTAAGGATGATCCTTTAGCTCAAGCAGAATTGAGTACCGTTTATTTCTTATTACAAACACGAAAGCTATCTCAGATGATTGCTTACACATGGCTTGAGCCGGAACATATACCAGATGAAATGAAAGCAAAAGTGAATTTGGTTAGAAAAATTTTGAGATTTCCTCAACAAAAAGTGTGTACTTATTGGCTTGATCAAGAAGGTGAAGAACGTATAAGTGAGATCGATTTATCCAGAAAACTATTAGTAGATAGTAAAACCCACACCAAAAAATATAGTTGGTTGATTCAACCAGACAATATAAATTATGACTTTATTGCTTTGGCTCTTTTGCTGTGTGGGCAAGCTTTCTATAAAGATAAAGTTAACTTTTATTATCCCGATAAACATGAATATTTCGCCCAGATTTGGGAGCCAATTGGCAGTATCTATCAGCTAATCTTTGAATACGGCCTTGATGTTACTTGGGAGCTTTTTCATGGTGTTATGACAGAACTTGTTCATACAGGGAAAGATTTTCCAGCTGGTAAAATAACAGTCCCTTATCCACCCAGACCCAGTGAATTCAATGTTAGCCAATCTGACATTCAAACTTGGGCAAAGGCAAAAGAGCATGATGGTCCCTATCCATTTTATCCTAGCGAACATAGTGAAGACTGGAAGAATCACCAATTGAAGCACGTTTATCCACCTTCACCTTATATTCCCCTGAGTTGTTTGTAATTATCTTCAATTTTAATTATGAAAATTGGTCAGAGAATCAAGAGATGACGCAAATTGATCAGCTTGATTTTCTGACTGAACTGATAAGCCAATGGAAAAAAAATATCAAATCAGCGAAAAACTCTACGAAAGTGCTAACTCCTTAGTTTATCGAGGTTTTCGTCATGCCAATAATCAGGCAGTTATCCTTAAAATTCTCAAAGAAAATTACCCAACGCCATCAGAACTCACTCGGTATCAACAAGAATACCAAATCACTTGCTCTTTTAACGTTGATAATATTATTAAAGCTTATGAGTTACAGCGATATGAAAACAGTTTAGTTATGGTTTTAGAAGACTTTGGTGGTCAATCTTTAAAATCATTACTAGAGCAAAGTCAATTCAACCTAGAAGAATTTTTGAAAATTGCCATTAAGATTGCTGAAGCTTTAGCTGTTATTCATAAAGCCAATATTATTCACAAAGACATTAACCCTTCTAATATTGTCTATAACCCCAAAACCGAAGAACTTAAAGTTATTGATTTTGGTATTTCTAGCCAGTTAGCTCAAGAATTTATCAGCGTTATCTCTCCCCATCAATTAGAAGGAACGTTAGCTTATATTGCACCTGAACAAACAGGAAGAATGAATCGTGGACTTGACTATCGTAGTGATTTTTATGCCCTTGGAGTCACTTTTTATGAACTTTTAACCAACAGACTTCCTTTTGAAACTACAGACCCAATGGAGTTAGTTCATTGTCATATTGCTCAAGACCCTTTACCCCTACACGAACTGATTCCAGACCTTTCCTTGGCTGTGTCTAATATTATCAAAAAACTATTAGCAAAAACCCCAGAAGAAAGATATCAGAGTGCTTGGGGAATTAAAAATGATTTAGAAATTTGTCTCAATCAACTCAAAAGAGGGGAACAGATTCAGCTATTTTCTTTAGGAAGTCGGGAGCTTCCAGAAAAATTTCAGATTCCGCAAAAACTCTATGGTCGAGAATTAGAAGTTGAAAAACTCCTAAACATTTTTGAAAAAATCAATCAAGGCTCATCTGAATTGATCCTGATTTCGGGTTATTCTGGGATTGGTAAAACAGCTTTAGTCAATGAAATTTACAAACCAATTACACGCCAACGAGGACGAGTTATTAAGGGCAAATTTGACCAACTACAACGATATATTCCCTATTCAGCAATTACTAAAGCTTTTCAAGATTTAGTAAAACAGTTGTTAAGTGAACCAGAAAGACATCTTGAAACCTATAAAGACAAGATTCTAGAAACTTTAGGAAATAATGGTCAAATTATTGTTGAGGTTATCCCTGAACTCGAAAAAATTATTGGTAAGCAACCTCCTGTAGAACCACTGGGTAAAACGGAAAGTCAAAATCGCTTTAACTTATTTTTTAAGCGTTTTCTCACGATTTTTTGTCAACCAGAACATCCCTTAGTGATTTTTATTGATGATTTACAGTGGGCAGATTTATCTTCTCTAAATTTAATTGAGCAATTAATTTTAGAGCCAGATATTAACTATTTTCTCCTAATTGGTGCTTATCGAGATAATGAAGTGGAAACAACTCATCCACTAATGCACACTTTAGGCAAAATTAATCAAGCCCAAAAAACAATTAATACGCTCTCTCTTTCACCTTTAAAAAGCAGAGAGATTAATCAATTAATTGCCGATACTCTAAATTGTTCTAGAGAATTAGCTAAACCCTTAGGGGAATTACTCAGCAGAAAAACCGAGGGTAATCCTTTTTTCTTAACCCAATTGTTTTATTCTCTCTACAATAGAAAATTCCTGTTTATTAGGGAAAATTTAGATTTAAAGAAAGCGAAGTACACAAAACAAGTTTATTGGCAATGGAATATACAACAAATTGAAAGTTTATCTATTACTGATAATGTAGTTGATTTAATGGTGAATAAAATTAAAAAATTATCTCAAAATACGCAACAGGTTCTCAAGTTAGCAGCTTGTATTGGCAATCAATTTAATTTAGAAATCCTTAGGATTATTAATAATAAATCTGAAACTATTACCGCTCAAGAACTACAGTTAGCTCTAGATGAAGGCTTGGTGATTCCCCTAGACAAAAATTATAAAATTCCTCTATTATGGAATGGAGAAGATTTGTCAAATAACAAGCTACAAGATGCTTTTAACTATTCTGCTGATATTTATTATCGATTTTTACATGACCGAGTACAACAAGCAGCTTATTCTCTTATTTCTGAAGAAGAAAAAGAATGTTTTCATCAGCAAATAGGACGTATTTTATTAGAAAAATATCAAGCAGAGCATCAATTAGAAGATAAAATATTTGATACTGTTAATCAACTTAATCAGGGAGCAATATTAATTACCGATCAGTTAGAAAAAAATCAACTGGCTAAGTTAAATCTAAAAGCAGGAAAAAAGGCAAAAGCATCAACAGCTTATGATTCGGCTTTAAGATATTTAGAAAAAGGATTGGAATTGTTGACATTAAATAGCTGGAAAACTGATTATCAATTAACTCTAGAACTTTATGTTGAAACCTTAGAATCTCTTTACTTAAATACTAAATTTTCTCAAATTGAAAAAATATCTGACACTATCTTAAAAGAAGCTAGAGACATATTTGATAAACTCAAGGTATATGAAATACAAATCATCTACTACTTTACAATTTTTCAACCTCAAAAAGCGATAGATATTGCCCTCAATGTTTTACCAGAACTAGGTATCAAAATTTCTCTTCAAGAAAATGAAATCAAAAAAAGAATTAGTAATCGCCAGAGATCCATAAAGTTGCTTTTAAAAAATAAATCGATTGAAGACTTGGCCGATAATTTGATAATGACTGACAATAAAAAACTAGCAGCTATTAAAATAATACTGCAAATTCGCTCTGCTTCAAATACAACTAATTTTCTTCTATTTACGGAATTAGTATTAACTTTAACTTATCTCTGTATCAAATACGGCAATCCTCCACAAGCTTCTACGATTTATGCTTTTTATGGAATGCTCATGTCGGGAATGACAGCAGAAATTGATTATGGTTATAAGTTTGGAAAACTAGCAATTAACTTATTAGAAAAAGATGATAATCAAAAATTTCAAGCCGAAATATTTTTTTTATATTATGCTTATATATGGTGTTGGAAAAATCCACTAAATGAGCAAGTCATTCAAGAAAAATTACTTTATGGCTTGCAACAAGGACTTAATACAGGACACAATGAATATGTTGGGTTTCTCGCACAGGCCTATTGCGCTATCAAGTTTTTAGGAGGATGCCAGTTAGAAGAAGTAGAACGAGATTGTGAAAAATACATTCATTTTGTGGAAAAACTTAATCAAGAGTATTCTCATAAATTCTTAGTTATTTTGACAAATACTGCTAAAAATGTACGAGATATTAATCACCATCAAGATTTTTTATTGCTAGGAACTTCCCAAGAGGAAGAAGATAAACATCTCCAAGAATATCTTGACCAAAATAATCAATGGTTACTATTTATTTATTATTTCGGAAGAATGATTGATTATTATATTTTTAATGATTTTGTTGCCTCCTTAGAAAACAGTCAACATACAGAAAAATATGTAGCGGTAACAAGCGGTGCAGCCCTATTTAAAGCACAACATAATTTCTATTCATCGTTGAGTTTTCTAGCTTATTATCATGACACAGAGCAAAATGATCAAAGAAAATTACTACAACAAGTAGATAACAATCAGCAGAAGATGGCAATATGGTCTAGTCATTGTCCAGCAAATTTTCAACATAAATATGATCTAGTTGAAGCAGAAAAAGCGAGAGTCTTAGGTCAAAACTGGGAAGCTCAAGAATTTTATGAAAAAGCTATTCAAGGAGCAAAAAAATATGAATTTATCCATGAAGAGGCTTTAGCCTATGAACGTGCCTCTGAATTTTATTTTACTTTAGGTAGAGAAGAAATCGGTAAACTATATCTCAGAAATGCTTATCATTGTTACATTCGTTGGGGTGCAAAGGCCAAAGTTAAACAATTAGAAGAAGAATACCCTCAATATTTATTAGGCATCAGCAATCAAAACAAATCTAAAGGACTGAGTACCACCATTTCAACTACTGGTAATGATGGAGCCGTTCTGGATTTAACCACTATTCTCAAAGCTTCGCAAGCGATTTCTGGAGAAATTAAACTGGAAAATCTCCTAACAAATTTAATGAAAATTGTCATTGAAAATGCAGGAGCGCAGAAAGGTTATTTGATTTTAGAACAGCAAGGAAATTTGGTCATTGAAGCTCAAGGAACAATTGATAAAGAAACGCTGAATATCTTACAATCAATTCCCATAGAATCTATCGACCATAATAACTCAATTCCCATTTTACCCACTAGCATTATTAATTATGTCGCTCGTACAAAAGAAACTATCGTTTTAAATGATGCCACATCTGAAGGTCAATTTACCAACGATTATTATATTGTGGCTAAAGAAACTAAATCCATTCTTTGTACTCCTTTACTCAATCAAGGTCAATTAAAAGGAATTGTTTATTTAGAAAATAATTTAACAACAGGCGCATTTACCTCAGAAAGAGTTGAACTATTAAATATTCTAGCAGCTCAAGCCGCTATCTCTATTGATAACTCAAGACTCTATCAAACCTTAGAACAAAGAGTAGAAGAACGGACAAAAGAACTCACAAATACTTTAGAGGTACTGAAAGCAACTCAAGCAGAACTTATCTTTGAAAATGACCTGCTTAAAACTGCTGAACAACCTTCCAAATTTGTCTATCAAGTGGGGGGCAGTTTACCGATTGATGCACCGAATTATGTGGTTCGACAAGCTGATCGCAATCTTTATAAAGCTCTCAAACAAGGTCTATTTTGCTATGTTTTAAATGCACGTCAAATGGGAAAATCTAGCTTAATGGTACGGATGATGGGTCAATTACAAAAGGAGGGAATTAGATGTGCAGTAATTGACTTAACTCGGCTAGGAACAGACAATATTACCCCCGAACAATGGTATAAAGGATTAGCCGTTGATCTGCTCCGCAGTTTTGGATTAATCAAAGAATTGAAAACTTTTAAAGCTTGGTGGAGTGAACAATTAGACCTGCCTCCTGTACAACGATTAGGAGAATTTATAGAAAATTTTCTTCTGGTTAATGACGATTTTAATCAGCGGCAATCTAGACAATCGACTGTTATATTTATTGATGAAATTGATAGCATTTTAGGGTTAAAATTTGATGTCTCTGACTTTTTTGCTTTAATTCGTTCTTTTTATAACCAGAGAGCGATTCAACCTCAATTTCAAGAGCTAACTTTTGCCTTTTTTGGTGCTACCACACCTTCAGCTTTAATTACTGACCCCCAGAAAACACCTTTTAATATTGGTAACGCTATTGAATTAGCAAGTTTTAAGGAACACGAAGCTCAACCTTTATTATATGGGTTAACAGAAAAAGTCAGTAATCTTCAGACAATGCTCAAACAAGTCTTAAGCTGGACGGGAGGGCAACCTTTCTTAACTCAAAAACTCTGTCAACTGATGCGGGATAGTGAGCAACCAATCCCCTCTAATCAAGAAGAACAATGGTTGGCCAACTTAGTAGCAGAAAAAATTATTCAAGATTGGGAGATGCAGGATCAACCCGAACATTTAAAAACCATTCAAGATCGCCTTCTTCAAAGTCCAAACCGACCCCAGTTATTAACCTTGTATCGACAAATCCTCCATCAAGAACCAATACAGATTGATAACAATCCCTATTTACCTGAGTTATTTTTATCTGGATTAGTGGTAAAGCGTCACGGGAAAATGGACGTTCATAATCGGATTTATCAGACGATATTTAATAATGATTGGCTTGAGCGATCACTGTCTTAATACCATGGTTCAAAAATTTATTTATACTGAACCAGTATATTGGCTTATAAAGTACTTTTGATACAACTGACAACTGACAATTGCTTGATTTTCTCTCAGTTTAATTAAACCCATACTATTAAGTTTATAAGCAATAATTGGATCGACTATTATTGGTTGATTCCCTTGACAAATCTGTTGAAAAACATCGGCAAGTTCGGGTTGTTTTTGTAAAGTGACCCAGTGAAGCTGTAAATGAGAGGAATAAATCCCCGTTGATGTAATTGCTGATTTGATTAAATCTGGCATCGTGATTTGCTCTTGGCTAAGATGATAAATCGCTAAATGAATCAAGGCAGGATGTCCCCCCACTAAGTCGATCAATTGTTGAATTTCGTTGGTTGCTAATTCATTTAATTGATATTTTTTTGCCAATTCTGCCACTTGTTCTTGATCAAAACCCTGTAACTCTATGGGTAATCCCACATTAAAAGGAGACTGTTCTAATCGCAGAGAAACATAAGATTCTGTGGATTGAACAATAATTAAACGTAATTTCTGCCACAGGGGAGATCGCTTAGATTCTTCATAACAAGCTCTGATTAAAGGTAAAAAATCTTCTGCTACTTTCGGATGTTCAAAGACTCGATGCACTTCGTCTAAAGCCAATACCAGTGGCTGTTTTATCTCTCGTAAAATATACTCTTCAAAATAAATTGTCCAACTCATTTTAATTCCTATATCTTCATCCCAATAATCATCTAATTTGGCTTCTAAATTCAACTGCCGAGCGCAATTACGGCAAATCCAGCGTAATAACTTGTTAAAATCTGCTATAATGTTTTGGTCTGCTTTTTGTAAATCTAAACTAACAATTTGATAACCGAATTGCTGTTGACAAGCCTCTAAAATTGTTAATAATAAAGACGTTTTCCCCCATTTTTTGGGAGCTTTAATGCGTACTAACGCCCCAGATTGGCCGATTTCCTCGATAACTTTTGCTTCAAGTTTTGTTTGTTTTAGATAATAATAAGAATTATAGGGAACAGGAGCATCGGGGTATTCTGGACGCTCATTCTGGGGATATTCATTACCGCAATACTGAAGCGATGTGGAGTTGGTAAAATGAGATTGTAGTCTAGATAAAAAATTTTTCTTATTGATCGGTTCTCCGATCAGTTGCGAGACTCTATCATAGAGTCCTGGGGCAACTACATTGGCAAGATAGCCGCTACTATAACCGTTTTCTTGGGCAATTTCTTGATAGTTCTTTTTCTGCCAAAGTCCTCGCAATAATAATTGTTCTGTGTCATTGAGACAGCGATTCTCAAGCTTGAGCAGTTGCCGATTAAGAATCTCTTGGATTTCCTCGAATTTCATTATTTTTGTCTAAGGTAAGAAGATTTGAGGGAATAGATTATTTGATTTTCCAGTTCTGTTGCAGCCAGAAATCTTGAATCTTGACATAACAGCACCGATTCAAACTGGAATGGGCATATTTTTGACAGACAAGCTGACGAGAACTGGCAACCGACAAAATTGTGCGATGGCAACCCTGAGAGGGATTAAATTCCCCTCTTGCTAGGAAATTATAGCATTTCTTGTCAAGGTCAATTACACGGCAGCAATTATCTCTTGATGATTTCTATCAAAAACCCTAAGTCTTCCGCGTCTAACTCCTCGATAATCCTATTAAGAATTAATTCGGAAAAATCCTCACAGGAGTTGACTAGACAGGGTTTTAGCAATCAGATGTACTGCATTTCAACTGCCTATTGAGAATTTTAGTACAGTGGCTGCTCCCAATCTTGCCAACAACGGTGAGCAGTTACTGTTCATCCTTCAATACACTTGCTCCCAGAGCTTCTAGGGTTTCTTGCAGCATTTCAGCGCGAGAGAAATTACCCTGATCTTTCAATAATTGTAGGCCTTTTTGCCAAATCTCGATCGCCTCATTATAACTACCGAAAACTATATAAGCCACCCCTAGATTTTGGTAAATATCGGGATTATCGGGGTTTAACTTGAGAGCTTTTTTATAAGCTTTAATCGATTCTGGTAGCCGGTGCAGTTGTTTGAGAACCAGTCCTAAATTATAGTAACCATCGGCATAACTAGGATCAATCTCTACGGTTTTCTCAAAGATAGATAAGGAAGCTTCGTAGTTTTCTGCTTCGTATAATAACCCACCTAAATTATTATAAGCCCCCAGTTTTAATTTATCTAAAATTGGCTGCTTAATCGCTTTAATAAAATGATCGGCTGATTGCTTAAATTCCTCCACTGAATAATAATAATTAGCGAGATGATAATATAACTCGTATAAAATATGTGGATTAGAGCCATGGCATTTTAAACCGTGTTTGAGCAGCTTAAAACCCTCTTTATCCCTGCCAATCTTTAGATATAAACCTCCCAATTTACTACACACATAGGGATCGTGGGGATGTTGCTGATAAAAGCCCTCCATGGCTTTTCTTGCCCGTTCAAACTTATCTAAGCTGGCTATTTTATCCACGGTGTAACCGTAGTGAAAGATAGCAATTTCTGGCAGTTCAACTATTTTCCAATCAGGCTCTTTTTTTAATAAAATAGCCACATTATCATCAATAATTGAGTGATAGGGACGGGTAAAAGTGACTTGAGGATGTCGGCGAAATAGCCGCGCAATTAGAGAATAGGGTGATTGTATGGCTCCGATTTCATGGCGGATTAAATTAATGACTAAATTTTCCTCTTTTTCCATAGCCCGACGCATTTTCGGTACGATAGCGGGATTTAATTCCTCATCGGCATCAAGAACTAAAATCCAATCACCAGTAACATATTTTAAAGCCTCATTTCTAGCATCGGAAAAATTATCCCGCCAATCGTAGCTAGGAACTATGGCACCGTAACTTTTAGCAATAGCAATCGTATCATCGGTCGAACCCGTATCCATAACGATCATCTCATCCACCACCCCTTTAACGCTGTCCAAACAGCGCCGGAGATTTTCGGCTTCATTTTTGACAATCATGCAGAGACTAAGTTTAGGCATAACTTTACTCACTCTAGCGGTCAATCTTGAGGGATAGCGGCTAATCAATAACCCACCGATTACCGCTCACCCATTATCGATCATCTTCCGAGTCTACCTTAAACCGTTCTACCGAAGAAAGCAGCCCTCGGGAGATACTAACCAATTTTTGCAAGGAAACCGCCACCCGTTGGGATTCTTGGGAAGTTTCCTGAGCGGTTAACTCCACCGACTCCATAACTTGGGCGACATTGAGAGAATTTTCCCGTTGTTTGACCGTATCGGCGGTAATCGAGCGCACCAGCGTATCGATGCGGTTAGAAACTTGGATAATATCTTCTAGGGACTTCTTGGCCTGTTCCGAGCGCTCGGTGACATCGATAACCTGTTGAATCCCTTCCTCCATCGCCGTCATTACCGAACCCGTTTCTGATTGAATCTGTACAACGATCTGTTCAATTTCCTTAAGAGATTTAGCAGCTCTATCGGCCAACTGACGCACCTCATCGGCCACAACCGCAAAACCGCGGCCCGCCTCTCCCGCTCGCGCCGCTTGAATCGAGGCATTAAGAGCCAATAAATTAGTCCGCGAGGCAATCTGAGAGACTACTGCGACAATTTTCGAGATTTCCTGGGAAGCTTCCGCCAAACGCTTGACTTTTCGCGCCGTTTCTGATACAGTGTCGCGGATTTGCAGAATTCCCGCCACGGTTCTTTCCACGGAATCACCCCCCTTCAGGGCGGTAATCGAGGAAGTGCGGGCAACTTCTTCGGCTTCTCTGGCGTTTTCTGCCACCCGTTGAATTGAGTCGGTCATCATCTGTACCGAATTAAGGGTGACGGCCAATTCCTCCGCCATCCGCAGGGCATCGCTAGACTGATTGCGGGCGAAAGATTCACTATTGGTACTGGATTGATTCACCTGTTTTGCCGCTTTTTTCACCTGTCGGACAATTTCGCGCAGGTTTTGGATAGTCAAATTAAAAGCATCGGCCACCGCCCCTAAAAGATCTGCGCTCACCTCCGCTTCCACGGTCAGATCCCCCCTAGCCGCTCCTTCCACATCATCGAGAAGTTGAATCACTTGCCGTTGTAGGTCTTCCTGTCCCCTTTCCGTTTCGGCGGCGCGGCGTTGGGCCTCCGTGGTGGTAGTTACCACCACCTGGGCCATCTGATTGAAACGATTGGCCAATTGACCGAATTCATCTTCCGAGTAGATCGTCGCTTTAGCGTTAAAATTACCTTCCGAGAGATGAGCGAATTGGCTTTGCAGATCGTTGAGACTCCGCTTAATCTGACTAATGAGCAACTGTAAACCTAGCCAAGTTAGGGCAAAAGCTCCCAGTCCAGTTAATAACATCTCGGTTAGTACCGGTTGACTGAAAGGGGAAAGGCGGGCTGGGGCTGGTTTCGGGGCAACTTTTTCGGTTTTTTCCTTGCTATTCGGGCCCGGTTTGGCAGCCGATAGAGAAAATAGCCAAGAGGTGGTACTAACGGCAAAAATTAAGATTACAGGGGTAATACCCGCTAAAGCCGCTAGAATTAGTTGTTTTTTGCCTAAAGAAGCATTGACAAAAAAGGCTAATTTGCCCGGATTGACTTCCACCACTGGCTTGAGCAGGCGCTCGGAAACAGGGCCAAGATGACTATCTTTTTTGTCATCGGGGATTTTTAGACGAGAAGGATTAAAACTAGGCTCTCCCACAGCAGAACTGGCATTAAGGCGCGCACTGGGTTCGGGGACAAAACCAGCAGTTACAGTTTCCTCTCCCGAACGGGTAAATAGCTCCGATTCCCCCAGTTCTTCGGCTATATCCGTCAGATCCAGTTGGGAAAAACCGCCTAAATCCTCATCCTCATTATTGAGTTTTGGTTGCCTAAAATCTCCGGTTTCTTCCTCCTCGTAGCTTTTTTGAGTGACTATGCCCTGATTAAGGTCAGTTTTCGCCGCTTGTCGGTCGGTTGGGTCCGTATCAGTGACAAAAGTGCTTGTTTCTGGGGTATCGGGATAGGATAACCCCTGATCTCTCCCAGTGACGGGATTTTCCCACCAGTCAGAGGAAGCCGTAAAAGTGGTTTCTCTCGTTGACCCTAACCCACCGCCCCACCCTTCCTGCAGCGTGTCAATCTCCTCTGCTTCTAAAAAGGGGAAAGGGGGTTCTCCATCCGGAGAATCGCCGGACAAATGGGAACCGTGAGAGCCTGAATCGGCCGGGATAAGGGAACTAAAGGCGGTTTCCTCCGATTCCCCAAAATCATCTCCATAGGAATCGACTGTACCCGCCGTAGGCTCCCCGATATCCTCGTCATTGAAAAGACCACTATCCCAGTCGATTGCATCATTTTGCCCGGGATCAGCCGCTTGCGACCGCCCAGACAAAGAATTGCTGAAACCTTGACTGGGATCGAAAGCTGCCTCGCTGTAGGCAATGCTTTCCGCAGCAGCGATCATAAAATCTCCATCCTCGGCTTCAAAACGCAATTGCTGAATCTGATCGAGACCCCGTCGAGCATAATCTACCAGATCAAAGAAATTGGGAGAATTTTTAGCCAATTCCAGCACTTTTTCGTAACGTTCCTCGGCCAAGCTGTATTGTTGTAGTCCTAAATAAATGTGTCCCTGTAAAAGCAGGACGTTGGGATCATCGGGATACTTGCCGATCATGTCTTTGACAATGACGGCGGCATCCTCAAGGTTGCCCTGGCAATAGGCGGTGTTAGCCTTTCCATAGAGTTTCGCATATTCTTTCCCTGACGGCATTTGCCCCTCCCCTAGTAAAGATAAAGTGATCAAGTAGTTAGTAGTTTCAAGAAATAATTGCTATAAATGCTATTCTGCTATTTTTTTGAGGTTTTAAGCCGCCCAACGGGCAGAACGGAGTATGGCCAGATGATCGAGTAGTCTTAAGGTTTTTTTTGATTCTTGGCCCAGAATCCACTCTCCCTGCACATAGGGGGCGATCTGATCGGGAATACTGACGGCACTACCTAGTTTATCTGGGTCGAGCCATTCCATATCTCCCAAACGTTGCACCGCTAAACCGAGGATCTTTTCCTGTTCTTCGATCACAATTACGGGAATTTCGGATCGATCGGTATTTAAGCGGCTATTATCCCCCAAAAATTGACCGAGATCCGCCACCCAGATCACTTGACCCCGGAGATTGATCGCACCGAGGAGCAAGGGTGAAGCATTGGGAATTGGGGTAATGCGATCGAGTGGTTGCTGTATTACCTCGCAAATGCCCACAGCACTAAGGGCAAACTCGTCCTGAGAGGGTAGATAAAATCGTAAGTGCAGTTCACCGACGGGAGTTTGTAATTCCTGAGTGTCGGGGGCGATATTTTGAGCGTCACCAGCAAATAAATCGGCGTCGTTAAGCATTTGTTTGGTTCTCTTGCAACTAATAGTTCGTTGACGCTCCCCGCTCTAAAGAGACGGGGATTCTTCGTTCATTGAGTCTCCGTTAGCAAGCAGGATTTCTCCAACCAACCAAGAGGGAATCTCTCCCGAAGCGTTTAAAGTTTGCGTGCGCCCCACGCTACTTAATCCCTTTTGCAAGATGTTTAAAGCGGCGTTTCTGTCTCGACAATCTGTATATCCACAATGAGGACAAACATGGGTTCGAGTAGATAGCGACTTTTGGACTTTTTGTCCACAATTAGAACAATTTTGAGACGTATTATGGGGTGAGACAGCTATAGTTAACTTGCCGTATTTGTCCCCAAAATACTCTAGCCATTGCCTAAAAACAGACCATCCTGCATCGGTTATCGACTTCGCTAAATGACGATTCTTGACCATGCCTTTAATATTTAAGTCTTCATAAGCGATTAAGTCGTTAGACTTAACTAAACGGAGTGCCACACTCTTGACAAACTCTTCTCGTTGCCTACTTACTCTTAAATGTTTTCGAGCATATCGCTTTCTAGCTTTGTGATAATTACGAGATTGTTTTTTACCCTTGCGGTATTTCTTTGACTTTTTCCTGTTTAATCGGTTTAGTTGTTTTTCAGCTTTTCTGTAATATTTCGGACAATCAACTTGATTGCCTTCGCTATCTACTAAGAAAAACTTTAATCCGACATCAATCCCAGTGGTTTTCTGGGAAGGTGTTAAAGGTTTAACCGTGTCTCTGGGGTCTAATTTAAGGCAAAACTGCACATAATAACCATCGGCACGATTAAGGATTCTTACCCGTTTAATCTGGTCTGGTTGATAATAATTAATATCTCTAGAACCAATCAACTTAAGAGTACCAATACCTTTTTTGTCTGTAAAGGTAATATGACGTTTATCTTTTGATAGCTTCCATCCAGATACTTTATACTCAACGGAACGGGAATGTTTTTTAAACTTAGGGTAGCCTTTCTTTCCTTTAACTTTATTTTGGCAATTATCATAAAACCGAGTAATTGCCCGCAAGGTTCTTTCTACGGCAGTCTGGCAAGCATGGGAGTTTAAATCATCAACAAATTTAAACTCTTTCCTTAATGCTGTGTTGTATCGAAATAACTCTGTTTTGCCAACACCAGGATTATCCATCCAATAACGCAGAACTTTATTCCGAACAAATTGGGTTGTCCGTATTGCCTCATTAATGGCTTCTATCTGATTAGGTTTTGGCTTAACTTTGTATTCTAGTACAAACATTTTGACACTGCTTGACCGAGTATCAATATCTTAACACAAAATTCTTTAAGTTGACAATACATATTTATTTAAAGCCGCCCGACCCTGCGCGGACATGGCGGGGCTTGTACCCAAATTTTCGGTCAGCGTTTTTAGCTGTCTTGACCTATAGCATAGCTAGACTGTCACCGGTGAAGGCGATTTTATCGGCGTAGCAGCTGTTTAACAGTGCCAATGAACTCAATCGGTTCAAAGGGTTTGACAATGTAGGCATCGGCTCCGATTTTCATGCCCCAATAGCGATCAAAGACTTCCCCTTTCAAGGAACAAATGATCACGGGGATATTTTTGGTTTTGGGATCCGACTTAAGACGACGACATACCTCATAACCATTGATGCGGGGCATGACGATATCGAGGACGACGAGATCGGGATTGGCTCTCTGAATATGTTCGAGGGCCTCCACCCCATCTTTGGCGATCGTGACCTTAATGCCGCTATTGCGGAGTAGATCACAGATCAGTTCCCGTTGCGCTTGGCTGTCTTCTACCAGCAATATTTCTCTCATAACTCCCTACCCAGCTAGGCCGCCAAGAATAACAATGGAATAAAGATGCGCGATAATAGTTTCCGTTGACCCGATGCTCCGAAATTGCTCCCATTTTTTGCCTCCAACGCACTCTGAAATTTATCAGGGGGTTTCCCTCTCAACAAGGACTTGATTGACCCCTTCGGGTTTTATTCCTACATTTCCCAATTCCACTGTTAGAAACGACTAGCCAAGAGATTTTTTTTTGGGTTTGGGGTTTAGTGTCAGGTTTTAGGATGTTAGGGTTTTAGGGTTTTAGTTGACATTCCCCTATCCTGCCATTACGCTAATTCCCCCATTCCTCTATTCCCCTCAAGGTATTTTTCCAACAGCAGTCATAACTCATTTTCGCTGAAAGGTTTGCTTAAATAATCGGTTGCCCCCACCATTTTGGACTCTCTTGGATTTGGTGGGTAAAATGTATTCTAAGATACATTCGTGCCAGGGAGCGAGTGGGGCGCATCTCACATTTGCGGGAATACCGACAATCAGCAATTATCAGTGACTCTTGGATGACTACAAATGTATCAGCAGCTGTCTGTAAGCATCCTACCGACAAGCTAATGCGCTCCGGGGTTTGGGAGCGGCACTTCGACACATTTCGACACATTTCGACACATTTCGACAGGCTCAATGTAAAAGCTCAGTGGCCGCGCCTCGCCCCCAACGGGTGGTTTGGGGGTAGAACCCCCCAAAAGCTTGGATTGAGTGATAAAATCGGAAGTAATACCGGATTTTAGCCGAGAGTTTCCCCGTAAAAATCCCAATTGGTAGATTTACAAAAATGAGATGCACCCAGCGAGTAGCGAGTGGAACGAACCACAAAGACACAAAGGACACAAAGATTGATCGCTCCTATATAAGTTAAACTGATCACACAAAGAATGAGAGAACCCATTTTGGCTTTTACCCTTGCCAGCAGCCCCCCTTGACCGGTTAAACCGTCGAGTTTTGGTAGGGCGATATCCCAGAGAATGAGAGCCGCTTCGATCACTATAGCCTGAGCGAGAGCTTCTAATGGAAAAGACCACAGGAATAGTTAGAATTTTCTAAAATACTCTCGACTTTTTCACCAATACTGAGATCGTTATCAATAGTTCTCCTGTTCTTTGTCCTAATTCAATCAATTGTAAAATACTGGGAAGGTCAATCTCATTGAAACTTCCTTGCATAATTTCTCGGAATCTCCCCCACTAGACGCTATTTATTTTAGTCTAGAAGAACCGATAGCAGTTATCTTAATGTTGAGGTACGAAGTCTCTGGTTTTAGGTGTTCGTCTGGGGATGATGCCAAATCTCGTCATACTTCATCTTTAGGAGAAACGCTGTCTTCCTTCCTCTTGTCACTAATAATAAATCTGATAAGCTAATTATGTAAGATATTTTTCAGTAAGCTTTGCTGCATTTAAACTAGCCTTTGAAATTTTCAGTACAAAAGGTCTAGCTTTCTATCCTTGCCTCTCGCTCTCACGCCGTCTTAACCGATAATTTAGATGTATGGTCAGCTTATTCAAACTGCAGCCAGAGGTAAAAGGGGTGAGAAAACCTGATCCGATTTATGAGATTGACTGCCGAATTTTTTGAGACTAGGTCAGTAAATTGGTGCTGAAAAATCTTCAAAAATTTAAAATTTTCCAGTGGGTAAGAGGAAAAATTGAGAACAAATGTATGTCTCAAAAAGAAAAAATCGAATGATAGAAACTAAAAATTTTTTGGCAGCCGATGGTTACACTGAAACTATAGACAGGCCGCTCCCAGCCTCGATCATCAACTCTCTATAAAACCAATTACAAAAACTTTCATCACACAGGAAGACTACTCGTGCTATACCTTGCAGAAGTAAAAAAACAGACTAAAGGTTTTATCGGCGGTTACAAAACCGAATTGAAACTATTGGCCTGTCAGCATAAAGATCAGACGTGGAGTGCCATAGCGGGGAACGATATCTTAACCTACGACGAAACTAACTCCATAGGAGAAGGTGCGCTTCTCTTGGTGAATTTGAGCGATAATCGTCAACTGCAAGGAAACCCAGAATTAGCGGGAGCAGAGATGGTGCGACAACTGCAAAAGATTTCCCGTTTGATGGAGCGCAATAAGGAAGATCAAGAGAAAATCGATCAGTGGAAACAATCCCTCACCTATCAAAGCGAGATTCTCAACCGCCAGAAAATGGAAATGGAGGCAAGAATTGATCAAATTGAGCGAATAGAAGCAGAATTCGATTATTTAGAGGGCAAAAGACAAGAACTGGAAAACCTAAAACAACAATTACAAGAGCAACAGCGACACCTGGAAGAAGAAAAAGTAAATTTCAACTCCTCCCCCAATCTTTCCCCAGAACAACAACAATTTATTCGTTCTCTAGCGGAGAGTTTAGCTAATAATCACGATCTGGGCAATCCTCCCTCACAAATTCTCTATTCAACTCTTGAATCTGTGCAGGGACAACAGACAATTTTAAATAGTTGTTGGCAGAGTTTAGAGGAGCAGAAAAAAGCTGTAGAAAATCGTCAGGTCGCCAACGAACAAATGCTCAATCATCTCGAACAAAGAGCCAGGGAATTACAGATAAGTCGTACTGCTTTGGAAACAACGAAAATACAACTACAAATACAAGAAACTGTTCTGAGTCAAAAACAGGAATTATTTGATCGCCTTAACCTCACCCTACAAACCACTGATTCTACTCGACAAATGCTTATTCGTCTCGCCCAAGCAGCAGACCTAGATTTTGATGGTAAAATCGATCTAGAAGCTCTTGAAAAAATGCCTTTGGAAGAATTGGAGAGCTTAGTTAACAATCTAAAAACAGACCTCGATCGCTTGGAACTTTTTGTCAATGACCAAGAGGAAGAATTAACTCTCCAATCCCAAACCGTGGAAGAATTAGAAGCAAGAATGACCACAATAGATGAATCCCAGCGAGCTAATTTAGCAGAAGAATTAGCCGAGGAACAGGAGAGAAAAGGAATGCTGGCGGAAACTTTGGTCGGACAGAGACGTAATCTTCGAGAAAGGCAAGCTATTCGCTCTCAACATCTGAAAATTCTGCACCGGAGACAGGGAATTTTATCCCCAGAAGATGCCCAAAAATGTAGCTTTGAACCAGTGTTAATTCTCCTGGAGGATAGTTATCAAAATAATCTCCAAGAAAGTCAACGTTTAGCAGCAGAAATCAAGCGACTACAAGAGGATTTACAAAAAAACAGAGATACTATTGACGAGCAATGGTCAGATTTAGAGCAAAAAACTCGTGAATTTGAAGAACAGGAGCGACAATGGCGCGATGCTAATCTGGCATTAGTGCGTTTAAAAACTCAGATACAACAGTACGAAACTTTCCTGCAACCCGTGCAGGATCATCTCGATCAAATCCGTCAAAAACTAGAAAATATTTCCCATTGGTTTATACCTATGGAATCTAATGGTATTGCATATCATTACGCTATTAACAGTTAGGCTTAATTAGGGTTCCTGAACAAATAACACAGGGTAATTCAGAAAAAGATTTCTCCCTTCTTGCCGATAACTTTTATAGCTTTTTATCTATATCGATTTAAATCTAGGGGTTCTTCGGTTGGTCTTATGCAACGTACAGGGTTATAAGGAATGAAACTCTTATAGAGAAAGACATTTGGCGATTTTTGTTAATTGTTTTCGATCTAGAGCGAACTAATCAATTAAATCTCTTGCCAGATAAGGATTTAGTCCATTTATGCCACCCTATCGAACCATACTAAGTAACGAAGAACCAATCTAGGTTAGATGTGGTGTAGACTAAGATTAGTAATTTATACTCAGATAGTTAGGGCTTGCTGAATAATAGTAAAACCCTTGTTGGTTAAGACTTTTAGAGTTTTTGTAAATCAAAAAGTACCAGATATGGGAGTGATCGGGGGGAAAATTCAGGGACTTTTTCCCTGAAAATTAGGTAATTGACCCCTTCAAAATCGGTAAAACCCTACACCCCAAACCCCACACCCCACACCCTGCCCCCAAGAAAAACTTTTTGCCGCAAACCCTAGTTATGAGACAATCCGATCGAGAAATAATGATTTTAGCGGCTGTGGCCTCCCTCTTAGCGGTGGTGGCGGAAGTAGTGATCGCTTTTTAGATAAAAAAAACTGATTTACGGGGTTAAAGTCCGGCAAAATTGGCAATCAATGCCGAGGAAAGATATCGATACAATGCTTGTAACAGGGGCGGCAATTGCGATCGCCTCGATGAGGGAAATTAAAGCATGAGTGTTAGTGTAACGGGTCAGGTAAAAAGAATCGAAATAGGCACAGGAACTTGGGCATTAATTGCTGATAACGGTCAAACCTACGAATTAATGGAACCGCCTGCCGAATTAACTCAAAAAAAGGCAAAAGTGACAGTTATGGGTGAAATTCGTTCAGATGTGATGACTCTGGCCATGATCGGGCCAGTTTTACAAGTGACCTCCTTTCAATCCCTGCCATGAAGCCGCAAAATACTGCTTAAAAACGGGTAAAATCGGCTTTTTAAGCCCGTAATCTCGAAAAATTACCCTAATTATCCCTCACATATCCCAGAAAGAAAAATTGTCAAGAATACCCTAATGGTTGATTTTTTCGGGAATAATCTCGAAATTTTGAATAATCATACTACAATGGACAGCAACTTGGTCTTAGGAACATCGGAATAACCTAAACCGATCTGTCTGATTGGTTTAACTCGTAGTTACCTAAGTTGGCGTGAGGAGAGGACTGAATGAATTTGCGCGATAATGCTTTAACGATTCTGCAAGAAACGAGTCGAACTTTTTATATTCCCATAAGCCGTTTACCGGATCGTCTGCTCGAGGCAGTAGCCTCAGCTTATCTCTGTATGAGGGCGATCGATGAAGTAGAAGACCATCCCGACCTAGATAACTTCAGTAAATCTCAGATATTAAGACAAATTAGTCTGAATTTACAAGCAGGTACCGAAAATTCTACCGAAGAGAACTTTGCTTTTGGCTTAGTCCATCGGGAGATTTTGCCGGAAGTAACCCTGAGAATTGGCGAATGGGCCCTGTTAGCACCGGATTCGATCGCCCCCCGGGTCTGGGATGCCACGGCGGCCATGGCCGATCGCATGGCCTACTGGGCCGGAAATAACTGGGATATTCGCACAGAAGTGGAATTAGATCAATATACCTTTAGTGTGGCCGGTGCCGTGGGTTTATTGCTGTCTGACCTCTGGAATTGGTACGACGGCACTCAAACTAATCGCAGTTATGCCATCGGTTTTGGACGGGGTTTACAAGCGGTTAATATTGCCCGCAACCATGGCGAGGATCTGCGCCGGGGGGTAAGTTTTCTGCCCCAGGGTTGGACAATTAGTGATATTCATAATTATGCCCGTCGTAATCTGAAATTAGCCGATTATTACACTCAATCGCTGCCTAATGGGCCGGCCCTTGATTTTTGTAAGATTCCCCTCGCTTTAGCCCATGGCACTCTCGAAGTCCTAGCGTTAGGTAAGGAAAAACTCAGCCGCAGCGATGTCATCGCTTTGGTACAACAAATTACCCGATAGAAGAAATCACAATTAGGGTTGGCTGAATAAATCTAAAAACCTTGTTGGGTAAGACTTTTAGACTTTTTGTCAATCAAAAAGTACCGGACTGGGAGTGATCAGGGGGAAAATCCCTGGACTTTTTCCCTGAAAATTAGGTAGTTGACCACCTGAAAATCGGTAAAACCCCACACCCCACACCCCACACCCTGCCCCCAAGAAAAACTTTTTGCCGCAAACCCCAATTAAAATTGCCCACGATCGCTCTTCCAAAGTCTGGAATCACAAGCGTGGGCAAAAAACCGGTGAAGTTCAGTAACTTAGAACAAACCGAGAGTTAAAGATGTATCGATGGGGAAAGTGGCACCAATACCTAACCAAATCGTGACCACAGTACCAAATAGGAAGATAGCGGTAGCGACGGGACGACGGAAAGGATTTTGGAATTTATTGACGCTTTCAATAAAAGGAACTAACATCAAGCCTAGGGGAACGCCAGCCATGCAAGCGATACCTAAGAGTTTGTTAGGAAGAATACGGAGAATTTGGAAAACGGGATAAAGATACCACTCTGGCAGAATTTCTAAGGGAGTAGCGAAAGGATCGGCAGGTTCACCGATCATGGTGGGATCCATAATCGCTAAACCGGTGCAGAGTCCGATCGTACCAAAGATAACCACCGGGAAGACATAGAGCAGATCGTTAGGCCAAGCTGGTTCACCGTAGTAGTTGTGACCCATCCCTTTAGCCAACTTAGCGCGTAGAGCGGGATCGCTGAGATCGGGCTTTTTTAATGTGGACATGGATAATGTCTCCTAAAAATGATTTCGGATCGACAGAGATATTTTTCTGAATTATAGAGGCCCAGAAATGCCTTGTTTACGGATCATCAAGAAATGTAGCAACATGAAGACCGCGATCGACCAGGGTAGTACAAAGGTATGTAAGCTGTAGAAACGGGTTAAAGTTGCTTGACCGACGCTTTCGCTACCGCGCATCAGGGTGACGAGTTGATCACCGACGACGGGAATAGCAGCAGGTACACCGGAAACGATTTTAACCGCCCAGTAACCCACCTGATCCCAGGGTAAGGAGTAACCGGTGACACCGAAGCTAACGGTGATCACGGCCAGGACAACCCCAGTTACCCAGGTTAATTCCCGAGGTTTTTTGAAGCCACCGGTCAGATAGACGCGGAAAACGTGCAGGATCATCATTAACACCATCATACTGGCGGACCAGCGATGGATAGAACGAATTAACCAACCAAAGTTGACTTCGTTCATGATGTACTGTACCGAGGAGAGGGCCTCTGCTACAGTGGGTTTGTAGTAGAAGGTCATGGCGAAACCAGTGGCAAACTGGATCACGAAGCACACAAGGGTGATACCACCAAGACAGTAGAAGATATTAACGTGGGGGGGAACGTATTTGGTGCTGATATCATCAGCGATCCCTTGAATTTCTAAGCGTTCCTCAAACCATTGATAGGCTTTGGAATCCGTTACTTGTTTGGTAAACATCGCGTAACCAGTAAGAAAAATGAAAGATTTAAGGTGTGACCTTTAAAAAATGTAACACAGTTTTCAGGGCTAATTCTCGCTCTTGTCAGGTTTCTCCACCGGTGGGGATCAATTGGCGATCGCTAGACCTGAAAAACGGCTAACTTCCTAAAATTTCCCTTAAAATGTCTCCTAGACTACAAAAAATCGGGCCAATTGTCCGACACTGGGAATAGGTAAGGTATGGAATGAGGTCAGTGTGCTATTAAATACCTACGATCCCGAAGGCTTCTACGACGAACTATTCTTAGATGATGGTCAACCTCGTCCCCACGCGTCCCCTTTAATCAAATGGTTGCAGAATCTGCCGCCCCGAGAACTTCAACAACACCGGGAAACCGCTCAGTCGGCCCTGTTTGAATTGGGGGTGACTTTCAATGTCTATAGTGACAATCAAGGGGTAGAAAAAATCTTTCCTTTTGATATTATTCCCCGAATTGTCTCGGCTGAGGACTGGGATTATTTAGAAAGAGGCCTGAAACAACGCATCAAAGCCCTCAATCTTTTTCTCTCCGATATCTACAATGATCAATTAATCATTAAAGATGGCATTATTCCCCCCGAATTAATCGCCTCGGCGACGGGATTTCTTAAACCCTGTCTGGGACTGAAACCCTCCGGAGGTATCTGGTGTCACATCACGGGAACCGATTTAGTCCGCGATAAAGATGGTCAATGGTACGTTTTAGAGGATAATTTGCGGGTTCCTTCTGGTATTTCCTATGTCCTCGAAAATCGTCGGGTAATGAAAAGCACCTTCCCCGATATTTTCCAGACAATGAATGTTAAACCAGTGGATGATTATCCTTCCCATCTGTTGGAAACTCTCCTCAATTTAGCCCCACCCCAATTACCTAATCCCACCGTGGTGGTTTTAACCCCCGGAACCTATAATTCTGCCTACTTTGAACATTCTTTTATCGCCCAACAAATGGGGGTAGAATTAGTGGAAGGGCGTGATTTAGTTGTCTTTGATGGTTATCTACAAATGAAAACTACCAAGGGATTAAGACGGGTAGATGTGGTATATCGTCGCCTCGATGATGACTTTTTAGATCCGGCGGTTTTTCGTCCCGATTCGATGTTAGGTGTACCCGGATTATTAAAAGTTTTCCAGGAAGGCCGCGTCGCTTTAGCTAATGCCCCTGGTACGGGAGTCGCCGATGATAAGGTTATTTATGCTTTTGTCCCGGATATGATCCGTTATTATCTGGGAGAAGAAGCGATTTTAAATAACGTTCCTACCTATCTTTGTTGGCGAGAAAAGGACTTAGATTATGTCTTAAATAATCTCGATAAGTTAGTTGTGAAAGCCGCTAATGAGTCGGGAGGTTATGGGATGTTAGTTGGTTCTCAAGCTACCCCCGAACAAAGGGCAGAATTTGCCCCACGCATTGCCGCTAATCCCCGCAATTATATCGCTCAACCGGTGTTAAGTCTTTCTCGGGTTCCCACTTTAATTGACACGGAAATTGAAGGTCGTCATGTGGATTTACGTCCCTATATTCTCCATCGTGGCGATGAAATTTATGTGCATCCTGGGGGGTTAACTCGCGTGGCTTTGAAAAAGGGTTCTTTAGTGGTTAATTCTTCTCAAGGTGGTGGCAGTAAAGACACTTGGGTTTTAACCAAGTAATCAGGACAATAATCGAAATTTTGCTGGGTTAGTAACCCACCCTACTCTTTCCTTTTTCTTTTTCAATTTTTCCTGGTTAATTATGCTTAGTAGAGTTGCCGATTCAATTTATTGGTTAAATCGCTATATTGAACGGGCAGAAAATGTCGCCCGGTTTATGGATGTTAACCTTAATTTAATGTTAGATGTACCTACCAGTGTTTTGCAACAGTGGGAACCTTTAGTTTTAACCACGGGAGATTTAGAACAATTCAAGAAACGTTACGGCACAGCCACCGCAGAAAATGTGATCAATTTCTTGACATTTGACACGGAATATAGTAACTCAATTATCTCTTGTTTGCGCTGGGCGCGAGAAAATGCTCGGTCAGTTCGCGAGATTATTTCTTCGGAAATGTGGGAACAGGTTAATGGTTTTTTCTTGATGGTAAAAGATGCTTCCTCTTACCATCCTCAAACTACTTTACCGAACTTTTTTACCCAAGTTAAATTGGCTAGTCACCGTTTTGCGGGGGTAATGGATGCGACGATGACTCATAATGAAGGTTGGCATTTTGGCGTTATGGGAAGACTACAGGAACGCGCCGATAAAACCGCCAGAATTCTTGATGTTAAATACTATTATCTCTTGCCTTCCGCTCAATGGGTAGGAACTTCTCTAGACCAAATTCAATGGATTGCTTTACTGCGGTCGGTGAGTGCCTACGAAATGTATCGTAAATGTCAACGACGGATTACTCCTAGTGACGTGGCCGAATTTTTAATTCTTAATCGAGAATTTCCTCGTTCAATTCACTTTTGTCTGCGGGAATTAGACCACTGTTTGCATCAAGTTACAGGGACTCCTATAGGAACTTGGGGCAATTCGGTAGAAAGAAGTTTAGGGCGACTTTGTGCGGAAATGAGTTATCTAACCATCGAGGATATTATTGAAATGGGATTGCATGAATTCCTCGACCATATTCAAAAAAGAGTTAATGATGTGGGAATAAAAATGACAGAAACTTTCTTTGTTTTTAATCCCGAACTTGCCTCAACTCTGCCAGTAACTAACTTTCAATATCAATCCCAATTAACAACTTAATGCGTTATTACATTCGACATCAAACTAACTATTTCTATAATCAACCCGTGATTTTATCACCCCATCTGCTGCGCTTGCGACCAAAATCCGATGGTGGGCAAACTTTACGAGAGTTCACGCTCAAAATTAACCCAGAACCTTTAACGATAACTAATATTATCGACCTCGATGGTAATTCTTGTTTACAAATTTGGTTTAATCAACCGACGGAAGAATTATTGATTGATGTGGTGAGTGAAGTGGAAACCCATGGGGTTAATCCTTTCCAGTATTTATTGGAACCTTGGGCGACCTGTTTACCCTTTGATTATCCCATTTCTCTTCAAACTCAATTACAACCCTACAGACAATTTTATGGGTTAGCTAATGACCCCGATGTGGCAGCACTAGCCCAAGAAGTTATGCAGGAAACTGAAGGACAGGTGCTATCTTTCCTGTTTAATCTTAATGACAAAATTTACCGCAATTGTCAGCAAATTATTCGTCTTACCGGGGAACCCTATCTACCCGGAAACACTTGGAAAAATAAGCAGGGTTCCTGTCGCGATTTTGTGGTTTTATTTATGGATGTGTGTCGCTGTGTGGGATTAGCTTCCCGTTTTGTCAGTGGCTATCAAGAAGGAGATTTAGACCAAGAAGAAAGACATTTACACGCTTGGGTAGAGGTGTATTTGCCGGGGGGCGGCTGGAAAGGTTATGATCCTACCCATGGATTAGCGGTGAGTGACCGTCATATAAGCCTCGTTTCTAGCCCAATTCCCCGTTATTGCGCCCCGGTACAGGGAAATGCTCGACCGGTTAGTCTCGGTCATCAAGTGATAGAATCTCAGCTATCATCGACAATTTCCATCGATTTGTTATCTTGAGGATGATTGCTTATGGGTCAAGGATTTGGCACAGCAACAAAAGGACATTTAGGCTATGTTTTATCTTGAATGTCGGGGTGAAGACCCTCGCTTTTAGCGACGGGATGAAACCCCGACCAGTATAAAACAGCGAAGCACGACATTTCGAGGGGCTTCGATGTAAAAGCTCAATGTTCACTAAAATCTTGACAATCCGATGCTCTACAGGTTAACTTAAAATAAGTTGTTTGAGGTCGATAAACAATGATTGTCTTAGAAATGAAAGCCGTGGTCAAACCAAGTCAATGTTCTGCCATTGATGAAGCTATTCGTACAGT
>NZ_JADBTB010000179.1:0-33882 GCF_020246405.1 Microcystis sp. M083S1 | reverse complement strand
TCTAGCAAATGGAGAGAATTCTTGTCCATTAAGAAATGTTACAAATTACATGGGTACATTAAGAAAAGTTAAGGGGTTACATCCATTGATGGATAAGGGTTTTCGGCTATTATAGTATATATGTATGGGGGGAAGTTCAGCTAAAGGTAAAACCAAAACTAATCAAGTAACATTAGAATTAACAGAAGAAAGTGTAAGCTTCTTTAAATCTCAAGCAGATCGAAAGCAAATTCCTTATGAAAAAATAATCGAATTACTGGTTGAACAATATGCTCATGAATGTATATCTGATGGTTAAACGCCTCATAAGAGCATTGTCTAACCGACATTATAGCTGACTTGAAAAAGGTGCGTTACACGCGCGTTTTAGCACCCTACTAGACTGTTTCAGCTAATTTGGTGTATTAGAAAAATGCTATAAATTCTATAATCTAAGACTTTAAGCCAAAATCTATTGCCCTATTTTAGCTGAAACAGTCCACTACAAGATCGGCATCGCACTTAAACTCACAGTTTCAATACATGGGCATGGTGCGTTCCCCAAAAATCGATCGGTGGAGCAGTGGGAGCCAGATTAGGGAACGCACCCTAGGGCTAACATTCCTCAACTCCAAAGGGATTGTTAGGCTGCGGTTTATTGCAGCAACCCTAATTTCTTCAACCGAGAACGAATACCTCCTGGCTTTCTTTGAAACTCCCTAGCTAAATCGTTGATCACTATACCTTGTTTGTAACGTTGCCTTAGCCGCTCATCTTCAGCTTTAGTCCAAGGCTCATAAGCACGCGGGTGCGTTTTCTGAATGTCCTTAATGCTGTAAGACTTTTTAGGCAAAGCTTCTTCTGATGACTTATCGTAAGCTCTAGCACCTTCTTGCTTGGAAGTTTCAGGTCGAACCACCTCAAAGCGTACTCGCCCCGCATTGATTGCTTTCGCAATAGCCTGTTGCAACTGGGATAGATTTGCTTGCCCTGTTTTAACATCTAAAATTACAACTTCTAGATTGTTCTCGTTACCACCGTTATCTTTGATATCTGTATAACCATTAAAAACAACGTAATCGATCGGATCGCCTATAAATCTAGCATCTGACGGCAAATACTTAAAATTTGGAAGAACTGGTGCTAACTGCTCTGCTATTTTCCCCTTTATAACAGCGCGACTTCCATCTAAGCTTCTATTCCTGGCATCCTTAAGGGCTTGCTGATGCTGTTCTTTTAAAACTTGAATTTGAGTTTCATATTCTCTAACGGTTTTTCTCAGGTTTATTTTCTGCAAAACGTAATACGTGACCGCACTACCAATAATTATGCCCAGCAGTAATGAAACTACAATTTCCATTATTCAAGCCCAACAGCTTTTCTTCGACTTTATCAATTAAGGAATACCCCTCAGATAGCACCAAATAAGGTCTCAATCGAGAATTTGAGCAGCCTAACTACATATTATAGGTCAACTTTCTATATAACACTCTCCAGAGTAACGATATGGGTTAACTTTCCCTATATCACCCCCAAAAGCCTGTTAGCCAGATTAGTTTACTGCAAACAATCTCTTTTAACGAGACTGATCACAGAATCCTTCTAGAATTCTAGCAAAGATTCTTATATCTGACTGCACTTTGTCACAAAATTTTACTATTATTTCGACACTCTTAATGATATGAGAATACTGTCAACAAATACTGATGGACAGTGGGAATTTCAAGCTTGGGGAGAAACTGTAAGACTCGTTGGTACTTGTACCAAAAAGCGGGTTTGGGGTGAATCAATAATCCCCCGTCACAGTGTCAGCTTGACGGCGGGAGTGTCAAAAGTATCCCATACTCAACGGATTTGGTATAACACAGTTTACTCACAAATGGTAGAATCAAATCGATGCTCCGTTGCTAATATTCTGGTCGGATTTCATCCCCCGCAAAGGTGAGTATCTTGTCGAAAAATGTAGCGGGGGCATTCATCCGACATTTTAGGTAACAATAGATGCTTTGCCTTAATCACTAACCATCCAATCATAGTTCACCTCTCATTTCTTTCTTTTCTCTTCACTTTTTACTTTTGCCTTTTTACTTTTAACTTTCGCTATCGCGCCCCATTCTGTACTTAATGTCGTAGTTGATGAGGTCGTCGAGTTCTTCCTCGGTGAAGCCGTAGTGTTGGGCAAGGATGCGATCGATTCTAAGTTTAGGCAATTGCAAACCCCGTATGAAGTCGAACTTCGGGTTCATGGAAACCAAGCACGATATCTTCTTTGGGAATGCCTGCTTTAAGGAGTTCATCGGTAATACCATCCTCGGTGCCATCATATTGCACCCAAACTTTTCCATTGGCAATTTCAAGGTGCAGTAAAATACTATGCAAATGGCGCTGGTGATCCCAACCTTCAGACAAAATAATATACTGGTCAGTTTCAGGATCAAAGGCAGCACGATTTTTGACGTTGACGTTGGCATAGGTAATGTCAGCGTAAGGTTTGAGAACATTACGGATAATTTGCCGATAAGTATTTAAGCGATCCATCGAGTGATAACCTCCTGATCAGGGTTAAATGTAAACAGCTTTAAAACTTGATTCTCTAAAAGAATTTGTCCGACTTCTTGTTCAAATAATTTTAAGAAGCTGGCATCACGGATGGCTAGGTAGAGGGTGCGTTCAGGGTCAATTCGGCTCAGAATGTTTTGATATAAGACGTACTGACCAAGAGCCGTTTCAAGATCGCGAATTTCAGAAGGGCTGATAAAGCTTTTGATTTCGACAGCGATCTTCTGGGTATCTTTTTCAGCGGTGATGAGTTTTTCACCTGCCAGATCAATGAACAGATCTTTTCTGCCAATTTTTAGGTTGTAGGGATCGTGGGTGATGATCCAACCATCCTTAATCAGAGCTTGTTTGCAGTTGTCGTGATAAATATCTTTGGCTGGCATAGATCCTAATCCTCTCCTCCGCTATCTCGACCCATTCTGTACTTAATATCGTAGTTGATGAGGTCGTCGAGTTCTTCCTCGGTGAAGCCGTAGTGTTGGGCGATGACGCATTTATGAAATACCCGCCAATCGACCCATCTCAACGCTGACAGCATCAAAGCGGTTATCGCTAGGATGATAGGATAAAATTTCCATGCCAATCGGTTCGCCTGTTGTTTCATCTTTGATTAATATCACGCCATCCCCAAGTTCTGTGGCAATTTGATTTTTTCGGGGCGGTTGCCAGAAAACAGTGAGCAGTTGCATTTCAGGTTCGTAGTAGATTTTTACTTGCGCCATAGGGTTTCTCCTTCTTTGATTGCATCAGTTTGGTAAGCTGTGATTAGAAATCCATCTCCATTTAAACGTCGAGCGACGGCAACGACCCATCGCTTTTCTTTCAAAGTCAGGTAAAACAGCAACAGATTTGGATCGCGGCTACTGCGACGAATTTCATCGGGACTGTTTAGTGCTTGTCTGACTTCGGCTTCGAGATCGGCAATGTCTGGATGTTTGACGATTAGTTTTTGCCAATATTCTTCTGAGGTGCGGACGGTGAAGTTGAGGGGAGTGAGAATTTCAAATTTACTCATCAATCATCCCCTCCAGAGTCTCTGCCCATTCTGTACTTAATGTCGTAGTTGATGATGAAGTCGAGTTCTTCCTCGGTGAAGCCGTAGTGTTGGGCAAGGATGCGATCGATTTCGTCAATTATGGGTTTTGAAAATTTTGGATAGATACATTGGATTGTCATTTTACCCAGCTTTTCATACCGCATTTCAAGCATTTTTGAGTTATCACAAAAATCTTTCATGAGTTGGTTGCAACAGGTTGAAAGATTCAGAACTATAGATTCAGATATATCTTCAAAGTCAAGAGGAATCATCATCAACTCCCTTTTATTAAGGTTCCTGCAATCAGAATATATGGTCAAGAACCAATAAAACAGGTTGGAGTTCAGTAGAGCCAAGTAGACATCTCTTGTAGTTTTTGTATCAAATTTAACAACCTTCAGTTCTGAGGGGTAACGGCTCTCACCAGCAGAATCATAAATCTTAGGTATAAAGTTTAAGATTTGAACAAAACCACTAAGTTTTCGAGTGTAATTAATTTCGTAAGAACCATTTTGTCGCAAAAAATATTCGATAGTTTTTCTCTGCCTGACAAGCTTACTAAATATGCCTTGTTCGATAGGAGAGTGGACTTTAGGAATAGATCCGTCAATGATAAATTGATCAGGACAAGCCGAATAAGTCAGGCATTCAAACAGACTATTTCTTTCAATAGCCTGCCATTTATTGTATTTTGTTGTACATATTTCTCTTGTTTCATTCTGCTTTTTCCATAAAATGATTGTCAATCGAATATGTTCAAGTCCATCGAATAACTTGCTCGGACGATCATTGAAGTTGCTAATTGCTATACCACCTTTTTCTCGTAGCATCCTTTGCAGAGAAGTGTAGCCATCTGTGCAAACAGATGCCACGGGAATAATAAATCCCAGTTTTCCTCCGTGGCAAAGTATTGCTGCCGCTCTTTCTAATGAATAAGCATACAAGTTACCGCAAGATTCTGTTTTATAGTTCCTTATAGAATAGATTTTTTTGACCTTACTGTACTCAACATAAGGTGGATTGCCAATAATCACATCAAAGCCACCGCGATTGATGATGCTGTAAAACTCTACAAACCAATGAAACGGCTGATGACTTTCCTTCCATTTCTGAAAAGCCCCTGACTTTTTCGACAAACCCAACTCATATTCTTCAGCTAAATAGCGATCCAACTCCTCCCGCAATTGTGCCAAAGCCGCCTTTAATAACCGCTTAGATTCTGCAACATCCGCACCCGCAATAGAATGTTGCACTTGCAGCGACTTAAACCGCTTAAACTCCATATCCGCCGCCACCGCACCCTGCACAATCCGATTCAACACCCCATCATCAAAAATTAAACGACCTTGCCCGGTTTGGGTATCCCTTGCCATCGCCTCGCAAACTTCATTCAGCGACGCAAACCCCACCAACGTATTACCCGGCCGAATATTAAAATCAATATCCGGCAACGGTTCCAGTCCAAAGTTTTGCTTCTTGGGTTGGGGTTCCATCTGCGCCACCAGCTTCAGGAATAGCCGCAGCTTGCAGATTTCCGTCGCTTCCTCCATGATGTCCACACCATAGAGGTTGTTGAGCATGATCGACTTCAGCACAAAATAGCGAAGATTAGGGTGCTTCGCCATCTCTGCCAGCACCTTGCGGAAGTATTCATAACGCGGTTTTGCCTCTGGTTCCTGTGAGAGCCTCAGATCATCCTCATCGACAAACCCCTGCATCCGTTCCAAACAAGCTGTATAAAGCGGCTCCAGAATATTCAACGCCGCAAACAAAAACGCCCCCGATCCACAGGTGGGATCTAACACCGAGACTTGTTCGATCGCTTGATACAATGCCTTCAGCAAATCCGAACTTTCGCAACTGGTGATCACATCCTGGGCGAATTGGCGAATATCTAGGTTGTGGGTAATCAGGTCATTGATCTGGGTAACTTCTCCTGCAGCCAGTTTTTGCCGCAGTGACCAACACCGCTTGCGCCGCGCCACATACTCCCGCCAGGTTTCTGTGGGTAGGGCAAATCCATCGGCAGCAGGCTTATTCCAGCTGCCTCGTTGCGAGACATCCTCAATGCCAGCGGCAATCTCAGTCGGGAGTTCGATATCTACACCCTGACGAACGGCTGGATAGATGTAATGGTCAGGATTTTCCCGCAGCAACGCCCATACCGCCCCTTCTGGCTTAAACGCAACCTGACAGCCCTTCTCTGCTTGGTCAAACAAAAAGGGAAGAATCGTGTTCTTGCTGATGTATTCGGTGATGTCTTCCTTGGTGTAGTACGCCCCCATTTGCTTCTGGTTGATGTACTTCTCAAAGATGTAGCCCAGTACATCCGGGTTAATTTCGTTTTGGTTGCGAAGTGGTCTGTCGTCTAAGTGCCAGTCGTACTCATCAAGAAAGTTAAAGACTTGCTCAAACGCTGCATCGGGAATTTGCAGGGTGCTGTCATACTTTTCCTCCAACTGATGGACTTCAAACAAGCCGCCATTTAGATAGGGAATTTTGCCCAAGAGTTTGTCTAATTCAGGATTGCGATCGGGCTTGCCTAACCCCTCATGAAACAGCTTCAGCAAAAACTGTCGATAAAACGAATGAAACCTATCCGTTCCCAATTCTGCCTGACACCGTTTGAGCCGATTTCGCAAATAATTTATATCGCCATCCAGAAAGTTTTTCTTTTGGATGAAATAAACAAACATCAGCCGATTGAGCATCAGCGAAGCATACCAGATGCAATCAAATTCTGACTGAATACCTTGAATAAATTGAAGAAATTTCCCGTGTTCCTTTTCAAATCGGGTAAAGAATTTCTTGGTGACTTTCTCGACATCAAAAGCTTTTTTGACTCGCCCGGCGACTTCCACCAGGGTTAGCTTTTCCTCTTCCGCAAATGCGATCGCCAACGCCTCTAACTTCTGCAACAACCGCTCCGCCGACTGCCCCACCTGATATTGCTCAAATCCAGGGGCGAGGGGTTTTCCCAGTTCTTGCCGCACCCACATCCAAATTTGTTGGGTTTTGCCCTCATCGCCAAATACCAACAGGTGGGATTTGCTGTAGTCCGTCAGTTGGCGATCGAGCTTCACCCGGATTGGACGGGTTGGAATTTCTGGGGTGATGCACTTGAATACAGTGAAGCCGCGCTTTTGAGTAATAGAAACCACCTCAAAGGGTTCGCCATCCACCTCAAACGGTAACGTGACGCGATCGACCGTATCCCAGCCCAATTCTTCAATGAACAGAGACTCAAAATCAAACTTCTGGAGATACTTTTGGGCGCGTTGGCGATTCAGTGGCATAGAGTTAAGGGCTTGGAGAATTAATCAGCAATACATCTGGAAATATGATGTCAAGCCTAGTTCAAAGTCTGAGGAAAATTAGGGTCGAAAATTTGCTCTGGTGTGTACTGACAATCGGCGGGTAAATCTTGATCGTCCAAGGGCGTTTCGCGCACCACTAGATCAATCCCAGATTGATAAGCGTAGGCGATCGCCTCTTCTAGATAAGGCTTGAGGCTAGGGTTTGCTTGCATCAGTCTTTGAATCGCTCGTCGTTGTTCACGAATAGTAGCTTTCCAGCTTTTGCTACGGCGTTCGGGCTGGTAGTCCCACTTAAGAAGATGACCAAGCAAGATTGCTAAACGGTTCTCTAATTCTTGCCGCTGTTGTTTACCCAAAGATTCAATTTCCTCGACCAAATTCACAATATCTAATCCCTTAAAATCGCTTATTTGGAGTAACTTAGATTGCTCCAAAGTCCAAGCATAAAAATCTGTTTCATAGAGATTGGATCGCATCGTTTCTTCTCCTAAGTAGGTAGGCGTTAAAAGTTGTCAGATGCCCCCCTTATTAAGGGGGGATTAAAGGGGGGACTAAGGGGGGATCGGCACCCCCCTTATCAAGGGGGGATCAAGGGGGGATTAAAGGCAAAATCCATTTTTAATTTAATTATAACCAGCTACTTAGTTTCAGTCATAGGTTGTTTTCTCAACAGGGGGAAATACTGGGAACCTGCCTCTACTTTAGCCTCTAAATAATCCCATCGAACAAATAATTCGTGCTCCGTCTTGCCGTTCCTCCGGGTTGATCACACACAAAGCATCATGCTCTCGCAGAAATGTCACCAGTTTTGCCAACTGCTCATCACTGATGCCTGCTTTAAGTTCCCTGTTGAGGCGGGCGATCTCGCGTAGCGAGCGCGTTGCGACCGCATTTTGCTTTAACGGATGCTGGTTGATTTCTTCGATCGCCCGTGACCGGTTTTCCCATTCCGTCCCCATGGCCAGTAGAGGCGTGGTTTCACGGATCCGTTGGGTGTAGGCCATCAAGCGATCATAAGTCCGCGCCGCCGCACTGCGCTTATTGCCCAGGGTACCCGCCACAGTTTTGGTTTGCTCCGCGATCAGTTCCGCCCCCCGTGTCACGAGTTCATGGTGCTGGGGATGGCGGGGTAAGGTTGGGGTATCCATGCTGCACCGCGCCATACGGAGAATCCGCATCTGAGACTGGGTGACGCTGTTACCGTCCTTGTCCACCCATGCCAAAGCGTCGGTGCCGCTATCCGTGCGGAGGTACAACAACACACCCTCTGGATCAGATACTGTAGATTCATGCTCCCGTGTGGAGTACACCACATCGGGCAGTTTTTCGATCATCCCTTTCAGGGCAGGGTTGGCATCGATCGCACTTTGCCAGATCTGCAACGCCTCGGAGGTTAGATCCACCTCCCCTTCATCGGTTTCATCCAGCACCCCCGATCGCTCATTATAAAGATTTAGCAGCATCTCCCGCGCTTGTTCGTCCTCAAAAAAGGCTTCATCGGTGCCTACCACTTCTTGATTTTCGTTCAGGCGGTCGCGCAAACGTCCCCGCAGGTTAATCAGCCGCTCCACCCCCTCCGCAGGCAAAAACGAATAGCAGAGAATTTCGTCCGCCTGCTGCCCAATCCGGTCTACCCGTCCTGCCCGCTGAATCAGACGAATAATCGCCCAGGGCAAGTCGTAGTTGAGAATGATGGCACAATCTTGCAAGTTTTGCCCCTCACTCAACACATCCGTCGCCACCAACACCCGTAATTGCTCGGCTGCTGGGATGGATTTTTCATTACTGATGGGGCTAAACCGCCAAGCCAGAGCCGTCGGGTCAGTCGATTGTCCAGTCGCCAAACCAATCTGAGTGATGCCCTGGGCCTGCAACGCTGTTGCCAGATAGCGAGCGGTATCGGCAAACTGAGTGAAAATTAGCACCTTATCTGTAGGATGTTGCTGTTGAAGCAAATCTACCAATGCTACCAGCTTGCCATCCTCAACTGGTCCCACCAGAGCGGCATCGCACTTAAACTCACAACTTCAATCAATGTGCATGGTGCGTTCCCCAAAATCGATCGGTGGAGCAGTAAGACCCCCATTAGGGAACGCACCCTAGGGCTGGTTAGACAGTGACCCACGGATCAACTTAAACTGCTCAATGCCTGGATTGTAACCGTACCACCCTCGATTACATCAAGCTGCATCCGATAGCCGTAGAGTAAACCCATACCAACCAAAGGTTCTGTATCCGATTCGTTTATATCAATTCGCCGCAACTCTCCATCCCAAATAACTAAACCACGATACACATCGAAAATACAAGTGCTTCCATTCCCCAGGATTCCCTCTTCACGTCTATATGCGCGTAAGTTGAGATCGGCAAGCACTGAGGAAGGCAGAGTCAGAAAACCTGTAAATCCTGTATCAATGACAGCATCGATCATTTGCCTCTGTGAATCTAAATTGCCTACGACCAGTCGGATAGTCGCCTCACAGTTTTGATCAACAATTCCTTGCATCATAGAGTTATTGCAAACGACCGACACCAAAGCGATGAACTCCTCTATGACCAATCCGAACGCACCAGATTTGAGCGTCGGGGCAACGTTCTAGCAATCGGTCTGAAGCAGTCATCGTATCCTTTGCTAATTCAAAGGCTCCTGTCTCAATATCGATCGCCACAATTTTGCCATAGTTGCCTTCCTCGACTTGGGGACGTACCTGAGATTGATAAATCTCATTACCACGTCGAGCGAATTCTTCTTTACTGTAGCGGGGTTGTCTAACTGTCATTGAAGCGACCCTGGGGCGACTTTTGCCCCTCTATTTTAACCAAACATTGGGAATCTTCCCTAACATTCCTCAACTAGGCCCACCAGAGCGGCATCGTACTTAGACTCACAGCTTCAATCCATGGGCATGGTACGTTCCCAAAAATCTATTGGTGGAGCAGTAAGACCCCCATTAGGGAACGCACCCTACAAGACTGGCGATCTCACTTGAAAAAGGTGCGTTACACGCGCGTTTTCGCACCCTACAAGAGCGGCATCGCACTTAGACGCACAGCTTCAATGAATAGACATCTCCAAAAATTACAACCTAGTCACAGCTTGCTTTTGTCCTGTGTACTAACCAAATCGTTCGATGGCTAGAATGTATATCTATCGTTGCTAATTCAATTTTACTGAAAAAATATGAGGCAATTAAAATCATTTTTATTCGGGTAGATTCCTTAACTAGATAGACTTTTGGTCTTGAGATAATACTATGGAGATGTCTAATGAACTAAAAATAAATTTTCAGATACGAGAGAGATAGTCTAAAATAATCGCCATACAAACAAGATAAACAAAAATTATTCCAATTTTAGTTACAATTGGGAATGAGCAAAACAGGGTAAAAACAATTGTCACAACACTTATTAAGAGCGCAAATATTGCTTTAATTTTTTTCACAGTTGACAAATTACTTATTATTCAAGGAGTTGGCGTATCTGATGAGTTTGATGGTGCCAATTGGTGGAGAGGAGGATTAGGCTTTGCTTCTGATTTAGCAAGATTTTGAAAATCACCTAATATAAAAGTGCTCATTATTGCCAAAAAAGCTAGTATCCATAAAGTCACTGGTCCAGATGTACCAGTAAACTTTAAATTAGCAAACTCAAAAGATAAATCGCGCCCAGTTACAATCTCAAGTGTTAGAACAATCGTAAAAGCTGTAACAGATGAAAATGCAACAGCGCCAAACAATGCAAAGCTTGGATGAATAGGAGAGTTCCAATACATTCGCCAACCAATAATAACCGAAATTCCAATAAAAATCCAAGTAAAGGTAAATGCTATTACACCAATAAGCCATAGAGGTACTTTTGGACGTTTTATAGGGTCTTGATCTTGAATATTTTTAGGAGTTGAATGATCACCTTGTTGGTCTTGTTGACTCATATTTTGTTGGTTTATAGTTATTGTTTGCGATCCCTAGCCTGTTAGCCAGATTAGTTTACTGCAAACAATCTCCTTTAAGGAGACTGATCACAGAATCCTTCCAGAATTTTAGCAAAGATTCTTAGATATGACTGCACTTTGTCACAAAATTTTACTATTATTTTGACAACTCTCAATGGTTGGAGAGAAAACATTGATCGCCAAGTCTGGTCAATTTTTGTCCAACGCATTTCAGGAAATGACCTAAATAAGTAGCTAGAGATAATTAATTACACATATTTAACCACCTCTTGCCTATTCTAACCAAGAAATTAATTTTGCACCACTACTTATTACTTAATTACTGCTTATTTTGTAATTTTATCACTAATTCGTGGAAAGGTTGCCAATCATCGTTATAAGTAATTGCCTCCCAAACCGATTCGATTAGCGGTCTAAGTAAAGCGGTTTTAGGATTATAATGCGTTAAGGTGTCGTCAATTTCAGACAAGGAATCTAGGGGTAATTGATTTAAGACCAAACTATATAACTCTCGCCAACGTTGCCAATCAGCTTTTGGTAAATCCGTATTTTCAAGAATTAGGGAACTATTTTCTCGCCAACCGTAATTAAATTGTTCACTTAATTGATAGAAAAAGTCGTGATAACCCAGGTCAGTTTCTTGGAGAACTTCCACAGTTTTGCTGACCAGTAAAGCGGATTCGGGAGTAAAAATATCCTCAAAACCTAACTTTTTGAGCATCATTTTTTGATAATAAAAATTGTAATGCTGGTCATAGTTAGCCAAAGCCATATCTAACTCTAACAAGGAGATGACCATCGACAGGGGAGATTGCAGTAACTCTAGATTTAAACGACAGATAAAAGGCTGATTACCATAACTATAACGGCCACCGTAGTCGAAATAAGCCGCCGTAAATTGGGGGTTATAGGAAGGAATAAAAGCGTAGGGACCATAATCGAAACTTTCCCCAGTAATTGACATATTATCGGTATTAAGAACCCCATGACAAAAACCTGCGACCATCCATTGGGCTGCTAATTTAGCGGTTCTTTCGATTAAAGCGGCGTAAAATTTTAAATAGCGATCACTATCTTGGGGATTGATTTCAGGATAATAATAAATAATCACATGATCGAGGAGTCTTTTAATTAAATCGCTACGTTTAATATGAAATAAACGCTCAAAAGTCCCGAAACGAATATGAGAATTACTAACTCGAATCATCACCGAAGATCGCGTCGGGGAAGGTTCATCGCCGCGCCAGAGAGCTTCCCCCGTTTCCACCAAACTCAGACAGCGAGAGGTATTCACCCCTAAACTGCGTAAAGCTTCCGCGGCTAAGACTTCTCTGACTCCACCCTTGAGAGTTAACCTACCGTCTGCATGACGAGAATAGGGAGTCCGTCCCGATCCTTTCGTACCAAAATCGTATAATTTGCCATCAATACCCCTAACTTGACCGTAGAGAAAACCGCGACCATCTCCCAAGAAAGGATTATACTCGCCAAATTGATAACCGTGGTAACGCAGGGACAAAAAAGGGGTCAGGGATTGAAATTTACCAAAAGCCTCGATAAAATGCTCATCTAAAGTTAATTCTGGCTGAATTCCCACCAAAGGTAATAAAGCATCATTGCGAAAACGAAGGATATGACTGGGAAAATCCGCAGCCGCAACTTGATCATAGTATTGGTCCCCCAAGTCCTGCATGGCGCTTTCGTAAGGGAGACTGAGAAAGGGATTGGTGAGATGGTCTGTCATAGTGGTGGTGTCGATCGAGCTTTGAGGCGATAAAGTGGTAAAGATAGCCAAAAAATTTTCCTACTGAGACTATCAAACAGCGATGCCCGATTCTATTATGTATCAAGGGGACTATTTTCTTGTCCTTGAGGCCGATCAACCTGAACAATTCCAGACTCCCGACCAGTTGCGGGATAAGTTAAAAGATTTAATCGCCGCAAAACCGGAGATTTGTCCCCGACAATTGGCAAAATTCTCTAGTTTTGAGGAAAAAGCTCTCTATCTGCGCGATAATTACTGCGAGTTGGACCTGGGTGAGGAGGGTTATTTACAATGGTATCTAGTGCGTTTGGAAAAATAAGGAAACCCATTATTAAGTAGTTAGGTGTTAAAAACTGTCAGACACCCCCCTTATCAAGGGGGGATTAAGGGGGGATCCATCTTCAATTTAATTATAACCAGCTACTTAGTTATTAAGGCAGAGGCAATCAGAGCAATTATCTTTTTAACTTTTTACTTTCTAACTTGACCATTATGGGAGAAATAGAAGATTTACTGGCACAAATGAAGGCAGAATACCAGAAACGGGATCAGGAAAAACCGATGCCGTCCCCTTCTTCTCACCAAGAAAAAGATCGTTACCCAGACGAATTTAAGGTTAATTATGCTGGCGATTCTGCTACCGATGCGCTTTTAAAAGCTTTAGCCTTAGAAAACCAAGAAAGGCAACAACAGGAGGCAGCGGAAAAAGAAAAAGCAGCGGCATTAAAACAGCAGCGTAAGCGAGAAGCTTTAACTAGAAAGGCGAAGCAATGGTTAAATAAATTAGATGCCAAATCGGAGGAAGGACGCTGGTTTGAGGAGTTTTCCTATAGCTACGATTCTCCTTTAGAAGCGGCGATCACCTATCTAGAAGCTTTGGGAGAAGTGGATATTTATAAATGATCAGGTCTAATTTAAAGTTGTGGGTAAATTGGCTGCGTCAAAAACTTGATTATGCCACCAAATATTATCACCGGCTATAATATTTGTGCCGTAACGAGGGACGATGCCATAAACAGTGCCGGGGTCATAACCCAAAGCTTGACTGATGAGATTGTAGAGACGTTGTAGATCAAAACCCCGGGGGTCACAATGGGGATATTTTCCTTGATTAATCAGAAAACTATCCACGGCAAAATGGCTGACAATTTGCGGTAATTGTCCCGTTTGTAAGGCTGCGAGGAGATAATATTTCGCCGTTTGTTGGTATTGAAAATCGCTGTAACCGGGGAGGGGTTGCAAGCGTCCTTTGGTCAAACAGTGGGATCCCGGCGCTTGTACCAGTTCAATGTTAACGCTGGAGATAACCCGACGATTTCTTTCGGCAAAAACCGGCTTCAAGCGATCGCAATTAGGGTGAGATAGCTGCTGACAAATCGCTTCTGTTGCCCATAATGCGGTGCTTTTTGCCCCATCAAAGTAATTTGTGGGATATTCTTTGACTAAACGCCTAAAGACTGCTTCTGAAGGCGTATTTAACCAAATTCTCGCTCTTTTTTCTAACTCAGGAGCCGATCGCGTACTCAAAGGAACACCCGCTAAAGCAAGTGCAAAACCCTTGACGCGGATAGTTTCTGGGGTAAGTTGCCACAGTTGACGCACTAATTGATCCCTGGTGTCTGCGGGCAGCATTTCGGCCGCTTGTTCATAAAAAGTGGCAGTGGGACGGTGACGTTCAAAAAAAGGCCGGGCGATCGAGTCTAAAATGTCTCTATCCCTGGAATTCGGTTTGCGGGGGATGTAAACATTCGGACCCAATTTCATCGGACCGCGAGCATATTTTTTCTGCTCTTCGATGTTACCCGCAGTCATACTCCAAGCTGTATCGTGGAGAATAAACAAAGGAGTGCGATCGAGGGTTAATTCGGTTTCTGGCGGGGCAATTTGCAAAAATTCGGCGATTTTCTGCTTTTCTAACTCATCTAGGCTCTTACCGGCTAAATTCTCCCCCACAGTGGAGGGATTAAAAATATTTATGGTGGCAGTGGAGAGACTAGAGGTATTCAGTTTTAAAATCAGTAGGGACAAGACCAAGCTAATCACCAAAGAAGTCACTCCCGATCGCCATTGTTCCCAGGGAAAGATAGAATATCTAGGGAGAGAAAATTGTCTTGATTTTTGCCGTCTTTGTCGATTCATCTGACCTTTTTAACTCGCTTTCCACCCATTGTATTCACTTTCTCGAAAAAGGCAATTAATACTAAATCCGTTGATTATAAGCTACATATCAGGATAGGCAATAGGCACTCTTGCAATAGGTAGCTTTGTTCTCCCCACACCCCACTTCATAATTCATAATTCATAATTCATAATTCCCACACCCCACACCCTACACATAATTACTGAGGAACCATTGAGTATTAAAAGCTCGATCGCAGGATATTTCTAGTAATCTTATGCCTGATTCCGGCAAAACTGCGATTTTTTGCTCAAAATCAGTCCAATCGCTGATTAAATGGTAATCGATACCGTAGGTGTGACAGAGTTGGCAAAAGTCGATATTTTGGGGAGTGGCAAAAAATTCTTCAAAGGGAGGGTCAAATTTGGCGATCGGCAACATCTGGAAAATGCCTCCCCCCTTGTTATTGATTAAAATTATGGTCAATGAGCCAACAAAATATTTTTTGATTAAAAAACCATTTGTGTCGTGTAATAGGGCTAAATCTCCCGTTAATAGCAGACTGGGGACATTTTTATAAGCTATTCCTATCGCAGTGGATAGGTTGCCGTCGATGCCATTGGCCCCGCGATTAAAATAGGGACGAATTTGGCGATCGCTAGGCGGGTTAAAAAATTCGGCATAGCGAACAGGCATACTATTAGAGATAAAGATCGGGGTGCGGGGGGGGAGGTATTGGGAGAGCAGCCAGGGGATTTTCCCTTCAATCAGTTTAGTTTCTGCTGCCAAAAGGCGATCGATAGTTAATCTGGCTTGCTGGTCGAATTTGTGCCATAATTGCCGATATTCTCGATTATTATCGGTTTTATCTGGGAATAAATCCCCTAATTGCTCGATATTTACCCTGAGATGTCTGGTTTTTCCCTGTAGAGGATCGTAATTATCGGGATGGGGATCGATAATCCAACGCGGACAGTCGATTTCTTCTAACCAGGTCCGTAATTCTTTGCTGGTGGGTAATTCGCCAATTTGTAGGACAACATCGGGGGTTAATTGGGTTCTAAGGGCAGGATTCCGCAATAATAAATCATAGGTAGTGATGAGATGGGGATTTAACCCTGCATAGTTTCGCAGAGGAGATAAAGCTTCTGCTAAGACGGGATATTGTTGCGATCGGGCTAAATTAGCGATCGCCTGACAGTAACTTTCGGGGTTTTGCGGGGAAGCTAATCCCGCGATGATAATTCCTTGGGGGGGTAAAGAAGGAATTTCGAGAATTGAGTGGTTAATGGCGATATTTTGCCGAGATATATGGCTAAAAAAAGCTTCTTCGTCAAAATTAGCCTCTAAATTGTTAATTTCTAGATCGGGAGTTGGTGCGAGGGGATCGCGAAATGGTAAGTTCAGATGCACCACTCCGGGGACAGGATCAAGACAGCGCCACCACGCGTGGATGATAGTTTGACGGAGATAGCGTAAACGCTCGATATTGGCACTAGGACAGCTAATTTCCGCTTGCCAGTTGGGATAATTACCGTAGAGTTTGACTTGATCGATAGTCTGACCGGCATGAGCATGACGCAATTCTGGGGGGCGATCGGCGGTTAGAATTAATAAAGGGACATGACTTTCTTTTGCTTCAATGACTGCGGGATAAAAATTAGCCGTGGCGGTCCCGGAAGTGCAGACTAGAACCACCGGTTGATATAATTGTTTGGCTAATCCCAGGGCAAAAAAAGCGGCCGAGCGCTCGTCTAAGATGGGAATAGCTTCAATCTGGGGATGTCTTGCCAAGGCTATCGTTAAAGGAGTCGAGCGCGATCCGGGAGAAACCACCCCTATCGTCAATCCCAAACGGGCCAATGTTTCGACTAAAATAGAACCCCAAAGTGTATTAAGATTGCGAAAATCGATCGACATTTATCAATTCAGTGGCAAAGGTTAGGGGACAATAAGTTAAAGAGTCTATTAATAAATTTAACATTGGCTGGAACTGGCCAAGAATAAGTTATTCCTGAGTCAGTGATCCTAGTTAAGTTTACTCTCGATTCCCAGGCCAATTTATCCCTTTTCGGGGTTCCTTCTCGCCAAGTTTTAACCAGAAAATTTATAGGTTAATACCACATTGATATTAGCTGCCAGCAGGGCCAAGAATAACAGGAAAGTAAAGCGATCGATCCAGAATTTTTTAAAGAGACCAAAGATATCCTTGAGATAGAATACTCCCAGAATTGCTGCCGTACCGATCATAAAATAATAGCGACCGTAGGGAGAAGCTAATATCCATGCTGTCAAGTTGAGATGAATCGACCAAACTCCCAGAAAGATAAAAATAATTGAGGCAGTTAATCCGTCCGTTTCCTGGCGAAAATCATCAAGAAAGATGCCTAGAATAATAAACATAAACGGATAAAAAGGAATCATATACCAAGTAAAAAAGTGACTTTGCGCTCCCGTGGCAACTAAAATTAAGGTGTAGAGGATTACCGGTAAAGCGAGTAATCTAACTTGGGGACTAGCGGGATTTTTTCTGAGAAAGGGTAAGAGGGTTAACCAGCTAAAAATTAACCAACCATCCTCGAAAAATACCGTAGGAGTGGTTAGATATTTGACAAAGTTAAAGTCCTCAAAACGCAGGGATTGTTCTTGAAATATCTTACGAAAAAAATCGTAGTCGTAGATAGCACCGTAGAGAAAATAGAGAGAGAAAAAGAAAGCACCGATCGCAGTCACATAAATGGCTTCTCGTCCTTGCTTTTCGTAAATCAAGAGGACAATTAATAATACTACTAAATAAATGGCTGTTACCTTGACTAAACAGGCTAAACCAGCTAAACAAGCGGCAATGTAGAGATATTTTTTCTGCTTAGTTTGATAGTATTGCCAATACAGTAAGATGATAAATAAGCAGAAAATAATCATTAAATTTTCACTAATAGCTAATCGAGATAGAAAAACTGTATTGGGATTGGTGGCATAAATTAAACTAGCGATTATAGCGATCGATAAATTACTTAACTTGAGAGCGAGTAAATAGACCAAAACTATAGAAGCAATACCTAAGAATAAAGAAGGGACTCTAATAATAGTTAAACTGCAATCAAAAAAAGTTTTTGCCCCTCCTAAAAGAGCAAATAAACCCACCAATAAACCAAATAAAGGAGGATGATCAAACCAGGGAGTAACCAAACGATAACGGATATTTTTCGCTTCCCAAACCACCGTAGGAAAATTATCCGTGGGACTTAACCATGACCAACTGGTGGGGATACCCGTTTGTAATAAACTCATGCCACTCCAAGCAAAAGCATATTCATCAGAAGTCCAATTATCTGGAGGCAAAGAATCATAATTATAGATTCGCAAAAAAGCACCTAAAAAGGTGATAATTGCTCCAATCAACCAATGTTTATGGACAGTCAAAAAGCTGGGCATCGATTATTAAGGACAAGGGGCAGTGACCAAATAATAGTCAGAATTTCATGGTATACTAGATGGGGTGATAATGACAGAAAAATCGGGATGATTAAAGTAAACAGACGTAAATTTTGCCAGTGGATCAGTCTGATCGGTGCAGGAGTCGGCATGGCAGCGATTCTAGATAGAAAAAATATTGTTTCCCCCTCCACCGCTACAGCAATCATCCCCCCGCAACCCCCCCAAAATTCCTCTTTTCCCCCCCGACAAAGCTTTTCCTTTGAAACCGTTACTCTCGATCCTAGCGGTTTCGTGATCGAGCGCAATTCCCGCAGCGCCGAATACTACAGCGAAACCCTTGCGGGATTAGAGATGATTGCTATCCCTGCTGGCACTTTTATCATGGGGACACCGGACGGAGAAAAAGGAGACTTTACCGGTAGTGATAAACCCCAGCGCTTAGTCAAGGTGAACAGTTTTTACCTGAGTAAATACCCGATAACCCAAAAACAATGGCAAATTGTCGCTAATATCCCCAAAATTAACCGCGATTTAAACCCCAATCCCTCCCACTTCCAAGGGGATAACTTACCCGTCGATAGCATCTCTTGGTATGATGCGATCGAGTTTTGCGAGCGACTTGCCAGGGCCACCGGCAGAAACTATCGGCTCCCAAGCGAGGCACAATGGGAATATGCTTGTCGTGCCGGCACTACCACACCCTTCTACTTTGGTGCCACCCTTACCAGTGAATTCGCTAACTACTATGCCATTAAATTTCCCTATGCAGTGGAAAGAGAGAGCGAATTTCGAGCTAAAACCACCCCTGTAGGCAGTTTTCCCCCAAATGCCTTCGGATTATACGATTTACACGGCAGTTTATACGAATGGTGTGCCGATCCTTGGCATCGCAACTATAAAAATGCTCCCAACGATGACCAAGTATGGCCGGCCGATCCTAATAGCACCGGCAATCGTTATCGCGTCCTGCGTGGAGGTGGTTGGGGGACAGAATTGAGGGAATGTCGCTCCGCTAGTCGAGGCCAATTTAGCCCCGATAATCGCTATAGTGTATTAGGATTCCGCATCGCCAGTAGTTAGCTCAAAATTCTGGTTTCAACAACTTTGCCGGTAAATTGTGCGTCTCTAAACCTGTTTTAGTCTGTGAGTGTAAGCGAGTGACCAACTGTCCACCCTATCCCTTTTTAACCACCCCCGTCGGCTCTTTGCAAATCCCTTTTTTAGAGCAAATTGAAGGAATTATTAGCAATAATAGTTATATTCTCAGGGATGAACCCCAGTTACTCAAATTATCTCTAGTTATTCCCACTTATAACGAGCGAGATAACGTTATTCCCCTAGTCGAGAATCTCAGTCAATTACTCGATCGAAAAATTCCCGATCAGTATGAACTAATTATCGTCGATGATGACAGTCCCGATCGCACTTGGGAATTAGCCAGCAAATTAACCCCGGATTACCCGCAACTGCGGGTGATGCGTCGTCAGGGAGAAAAGGGATTAGCGTCGGCAGTGGTGCGGGGTTGGCAAGGGTCAAGGGGTGAGATACTAGGAGTAATCGATGGAGATTTGCAACATCCCCCCGAAATTCTCTATAATCTCCTCGAAACTATCGAAAAAGGAGCCGATTTAGCTCTTGCTAGTCGTCACGTCGAAGGGGGAGGAGTGAGCGAGTGGAATCTGCTGCGAAGATTTCTCTCCCGCGGCGCTCAAATTCTTGGTTTAATTCTACTGCCAGAGGTGGTCGGTCGCGTCTCCGATCCCATGAGCGGTTACTTTATGGTCCGCCGTCAAGCGATCGCCGGTCCGATTCTCAATCCCACCGGTTACAAAATTTTACTAGAAGTCATCGGCAAAGGCCGCATCGAAACCATCGGAGAAGTGGGTTATGTCTTCCAAGAGCGCCTAGAGGGGGAAAGTAAGGTAACTTGGAAACAATGGCTAGAATATATCTTTCATCTGCTGCGTTTGCGCTCTCAAAAGCCATTAAGGTTTTTAGATGCAATTGTCAATCTACCTTTAGATAGATTTATTCGCTTCGGTTTAGTGGGATTAACCGGGGTTTTTGTCGATATGGCCTTTCTCTATCTTCTCAGTGATCCCGCCGCTTTGGGTTGGGGATTAACCCGCAGTAAAATCATCGCCGCCGAATTAGCAATTATTAATAATTTTATCTGGAATGATCGCTGGACTTTTGGCGATTTATCCGCTCGTCAACGGGGTTGGAATAAACGCTGGAAAAGATTTTTCAAGTTCAATTTGATCTGTTTAGCTGGTTTAATTTTAAACGTCTTGCTGCTCAACCTTCTCTTTAATGGTTTAGGAATCAATCGCTATCTAGCTAACTTTATTGCGATTGCCATCGTCACGGTTTGGAACTTTTGGGTTAATCTTAAACTCAGTTGGCGGGTGACAAAATAGCCAGCTAGAAGCAAAAAAATGGTGGGCCAAAATTGAGATGCGCTTACCCTGTTGTCCATAGCATTTGATCCCCGCTTACTCCACCCTATGATCCTGATTACAGACCAAATTTACCAGTCTATTTTCACCCACGCAGAATCCACCTATCCCGAAGAATGTTGTGGGTTACTCCTAGGAAAAATTACCGAGACAGCAGCCGAAGTTATCAGCATACAAGCAACAGAAAATAACTGGTCAGGCAATAAAAGAAACCGCTTTAGTATTGCCCCAGAAGTGCTTTTACAAGCTCAAAAATCGGCGCGGGAAAACCAGCTAGAAATTATTGGTATCTATCATTCTCATCCAGATCATGCCGCCATTCCCTCGGAAATTGATCGCCAATTAGCCTGGTCAGGATATACTTATTTAATTGTCTCCGTAGTTTCAGGGCGGGCGATCGATTTACAAGCTTGGCAACTGGACGAGCGCGAACAATTTCAAATCCAACCTCAAGAATTAAAATGTTTTTGACATCGCTTGAGAACAAAAAAGAAAGGCTGGGGAAAGTTTTTAAAATCCATAATTCCCAGCACCGTATTATCATCTACTTTCCGAAAAGAGTCATTAATCGGCAAATAATCATAAATCATCGTGGCGCTAACTTTGTCCCGATATTCCATCATTCGCAGTCTAGCCTGACTTGTCTCTGTTTTTAGCAAGGAGTTGGTCAGCATCAGCAAAGGTTTCAGAGAATTATTTTTCAGTATCGGCAGCTTCAAAATCCAGTTCATGGCCGTGGGATTGGGTGCCACCTTAAAAATTTTTCCCTGACCATCTAAAAATAACAGGGGGTGGACATTCTCAGTATCGACAAATTCTTTACCATACCAATTAGATGCCTCTAATAAACCATCCATGGGGTGATTTGTCTCAAGTCCAGAACCTTGCCAAACACCGAGCATAAAGTCTAAACTCACGGGTTCGAGAGCGTCAAACAATTCTAACGCTCTTTCGGTGGTCGTTTGACCAGCTTTAAGAATCGACTGGCAGCTTTCTAATTCTAATGTTTCCATTGTCTCGCTCTTCTTGTGTCCTGACCATAATATTATAGCTTCTCAGCCAGAGGGTGGGGGATTGCCCCTCGGCTAAAATCACCAAACATCCCACATATCTTCACTCAATGGGTCATCGTATCACTCTAGGGTTTCCAGCCATTCACTCATTTCTTCCTTGATGGTTTCTTTAAGTTCTCGCAAATCATCTTTATCTATTAGGCCTTTTTCCAGTAAGAAAGTGTAGAACTTTTTCAGACTACCTGCGTTAGCCTTGAGGCTTGATTGACTGGCCCACAGGGCCTTTTTGATAAACCAATAACCCAAAAAGTCACCGACCATATCTACCCCGTCTTTAGCTTCTACTGCATCCTCATAGAGTAAATATTCGTTGATATAAAAATCTATATTTGAAATATGATTATTAATGGTTTTTTCCGACAAACCTGATGATTCTAGCCAACTCTCGAAATCCTTTAGTAATTCATGATTGACTTTTCTTATCTTTTGACAGTCAGCCTCATATTTCTGGGAATCATCCATCTCAAATTTCTCTCCTCTAAATCGCTGCTCAATGGTCAATAGGGTAATTAATCAAGTCTTTTTTTCCAAGCGTCTAAAGCCGCCATTTTCTCCTCAGGGTCAAGGTCGGCCAACCGCCGGAATCGCCTTTCTCTTTTCTGCTAAATAGCTTCAACGATGTTAGACTCAATTTGCTCAATGATGGCGGCCACATCTTCTTCTGTATCTCGAGGTTGGGTTAATTCCACATCCGTTGAGGAGAGGTACATTTGGGCCCAGTCTCGGTTTTCCAGTTCACACTGGTCAATCACCGAACTGGGGATGTTTTTCAGGGTGATGCTATCCCATTCAATGCCGATGAGATTGCTCTGCCGCTCAATTATCACAATTCTTCCTTGCCAACCACCGATGTCAGTCCCCAAATCTGGGTCAAGTACACCCTGTTTGACGATGACCGAGTCGCCGACTTTGAAGGCAAACTCTGACTCGGAAAATTCGGGCGACAAGCTGGAGGCAACCGAGAGATGATACTCGCTTCCTAGCTCTTTTAACTCAAAATCCACAATCATCCGCTTGTTTTCCGAGAAATAACGGTTTTTCCTAGCGATTAGCTCCTCGATTAGCCCTTGAATATCCGCCTTGAGCCTTTTATCTCCTTTAAGAAGGTCTTTATTAAAAACTCGGTCTATCATCTCTTGCCGCTTTGACTCGGGGGACAACGCCAGATTCCAAGCGATTATCCCTATGGTCAGCAGTGTTCGCATAGATTCCTTCGTTTCATTGGATTTGCGGTAAGGCTCGATAAAATCATCCAGAACTTCCGACATTGTGACTTCCCTGGGAGGAGAGACGACAAAGTCCTTGAAAGCCGATGACTTTTCTCTTAATTTCTTCTCAAAGCTTTTCAAGGGTTTTTCGGATCCTTGGGACATTTTCTGCAGCCTGAGCAGTTCACTAAATGCCTTCGATTTTTTAGCCATGATTGAGCCAGAAAATATGTGTTATTAATCCTGTTGGGTTGCTGAACAACATTGGAATAGGGAAATTGTAACTGCTGTCAGGGAGCGATTGCGCTCTCATTATTAAATCTTAAAGTTCTGGTCTGAGTCGTCAGCTGTTGACTGCTATCCGATACTTTTTTGTTAACATAGATTAGCAATGCACTTTCAGAGATTCTCTTAAAACAGAGGATATCTCCTTCCCAAATCCCCCGCAAGGGAAAAATATGTCTCAAAAGCCGATTTATCTAGATTGCCACGCCACGACACCCCTAGATCCGCAAGTTCTGGCGGCGATGTTACCCTATTTTACCGAACACTTTGGTAATGCCAGTAGTATTAATCATGTCTATGGTTGGACAGCCGAGGCTGCGGTTAAACAGGCACGAGAAACAATCGCCGCTGCTATTAATAGTAGTCCCGAAGAAATTATTTTTACCAGTGGAGCAACAGAGGCCAATAACCTAGCTATCAAAGGGGTTGCCGAAGCTTATTTCGCCAAGGGACGGCACATAGTTACGGTGGTGACAGAACATCGCGCCGTTTTAGATCCCTGTCATTATCTGGAAAAATTGGGTTTTGAGGTGACAATTTTACCCGTCAGTGGTGATGGTCTAATTGACTTGGAATTACTAGAAAAATCTTTGCGTCCTGACACGATTTTGCTGTCAATTATGGCGGCTAATAACGAGATTGGGGTGATTCAACCTTTAGCGGCAATTGGGGCGATTTGTCGCCAGTATCAGGTACTTTTGCATACGGATGCGGCCCAAGCAATCGGGAAAATTCCCCTAGATGTGGAGGAAATGAATATAGACCTGATGTCCTTAACTGCCCACAAAGTCCACGGACCGAAGGGAATCGGTGCGCTGTACGTCCGGCGCCGGAACCCCAGAGTTCGTCTCGCCGCTCAAATTCAAGGGGGAGGCCAGGAAAAAGGACTGCGATCGGGTACAATATTTACACCACAAATTGTCGGTTTTGCCAAGGCGGTAGAATTGGGCATCAAAGCGATTGAAGAAGATACCAGCTACTTAAATCAGTTAAAAGCCCGTTTATGGGAGATTATCAGTCAATTAGACAGAATTTATCTCAATGGTCATCCTAGCCAAAGATTAGCCGGAAATTTAAATATTAGTATTGAAGGGGTGGACGGTGCGGCGTTATTGTTAGGATTACAGCCAATAGTGGCTCTTTCCTCCGGTTCTGCCTGTTCTTCTAGCCATACCGCCCCCTCCCACGTTTTAACTGCCTTGGGTCGCCCCGAATCTCTCGCTTATGCCTCTCTGCGCTTCGGGTTGAGTCGTTTTAATACTTTAGAAGAAATTGAACTGGTGGGGGAACAGGTGGTTTTAACGGTTAATTCCCTCCGCAAGGCCAAAAATTTTTGACGTTTCGGCTCCTATCCACAAGTTAGTTTCGGTCTAGGTTTGAAAAATTCCGGAAAAGGTTTCTATGATTGCCTTTGACTGATTGCCGTGCCAGTTAATAACATTGATGCTTGGTTTTCAGTCCAGTGAATCATCCAACTCGGTTGTAATCCCAAAACAATAATAAATAAAGCCAAAGCAATTTCGGGAAATCTTTCGGGCCAGGTACTGCGAGGAATGCGCGATAATTCAGGGGTTAAACGACCAAAGAAAACCCGATTAATCATCAGGAGAAAATATACTGCGGTTAAACCACTAGCGACCAAACATAAGAGCGTTTGTATCGGGAAAATCGGGAAACTGCCACGAAAGACCAAAAATTCGGCGATAAATCCTACCATTCCGGGGATGCCGGCGCTGGCCATAGCCGCTAAAATCATTAACATTCCCGTGATTGGTAAACCTCTTTCTGGATTTAATAAACCGCGTAGATAATCCACATCCCGGCTGCCGGTTTTTTTATACACTACTCCCACCAACAAAAATAACAAAGCGGAAATTAAACCGTGACTAATCATCTGCAAAATCGCCGCGGTGATGCTTAATCTGGTGGTGGCCGCCGCCGCTAGTAAAATATAGGCCATGTGGGAAATGGAAGAATAGGCGACTACTTTTTTCATATCCTTTTGGGCAATAGCGCAACTGGCCCCGTAGAGAGCGCTGATAGCTGCTATCGTTGCTAACCAAGGGGCGATAGTCACCCAAGCATCGAGGAATAAACCGACTCCAAAGCGCAGCAGTCCATAGGTTCCTAATTTGAGTAATATTCCCGCTAAAAGCACAGAAACGGGGGTAGATGCTTCGACGTGGGCATCCGGTAGCCAAGTATGAAAGGGAAAAATCGGGATTTTGATGGCTAATCCAATCAGAAGGGGGATGAGGAGCAGTAATTGAGTTTTAACGTCTAAATTGTTCGATAAAAGGGGGTTATAGGCGAAATTATTAGCACCGGTTAGCCAAACTAAGCCGAGGAAAGAGATTAGCACTAAAAAGCCTGAAATTGCCGTGTATAATAAAAATTTCATGCCCGCATAACCGCGTCTTTGACCCCCCCAAATGGCAATGAGAAGGTAAAGCGGGACGATTTCTAATTCGTAAAATAGGAAAAATAGCAGTAAATCCTGCGCTAGAAAGGCCCCCGCTACTCCGGCATTGAGTAACAAGAGCAGGGAATAGTAAAATTTCGGACGGTTAACCTCTGTGCCACTAGCATAAAGAGCAATTATTGTCAAGATGCTGTTAAGAAAAAGTAATGAAAATGATAAGCCATCGACACCGAGGGCATAATTGAAACCGAGGAAATTAATCCAAGGCAGGTTAACCGTGAACTGCATTTGCGGGTTACTAGGGTCAAATTGCCAGCCAAGGAGAATATTCAGCAGTAAGAGAACGACAGAAAGAGTTAGAGCTAATCCTCGCACTTTTTTCGCCTCTAGAGGCGTGTAGGCAATCAGTATCGCCCCTATAATCGGTAGCCAAATAAAAGCGTTCAGCATTCTTTACTGGAAATGGGGATGATAAACCTTCCTATTATTGCCTGAGCGGTCAATCTTTGGCAAGATAAGCTGTTAAACATTTAACTGAGTGTCAGCAGAAATCCCCGAGGATTAAGTACGTTGAATAATTGTAAACTTTTGTCAAAAAATGCAGTCATATCAAAGAATCGTCGCTAAACTTCCAGAAAGTTTCTGTTATTTCAGCCTATTGTCAGAAATCTACTTCAAGCTTCTGGGTGTGATATACGAAAAATTCTGCGATTGCACCAAAACAGGCTGATATGCCGAAAGTTTCCACAGATAGTTACTCAGACCTCAAAAAATTGCCGTTTATTAAGAGAGGAGCAAGTTAAATGCCGAGTAATTTTTTCAGTTTATTATTCGACCTTTCCTTTTCCAAATTTATTGGAATTAGAATTATTGGTTTAATTTACGGAGTAGGGGGAATTTTTATCTTCCTATTTTCTTTAGGATTTTTGATAGGTGGATTTCAAGCAGGTCCGGGTCAAGGTTTACTGGCTTTTCTCTTGTCTCCACTTTTATTCCTATCACTCCTGATTAGCTTTCGCATTGGTTTAGAGGGATTTGTGGCCTCACTAAAAACTGCTGAAAATACTTCAGAGCTTGTTGAACACTTCAAACGGCTTCCTTAAGTCTGGAGTTTTTCATCGCAAGCTTCTGAAAACAAGTTAAGGTCATGCCAAATCATTAACCCTTAAATGAACTACTCCACTATGCTACGAGATTGAGTAGAGTGGTTCATTTTTATTTATTTACACCATGCTGCACTTGCGCTTCCATCCAACCCTGTATAAGTATCACATCTCACACCATTAAAATTAGCACCTGTCACATCCGCCCCTGTAAAATTAGACCGGGCTATGTCAGCATTTATCAGGCTTGCTCTTTTTAAATTAGCATCCATTAATTTTGCATAGCCCATATAAGCACTATTAAGTCTGGCACTCGATAAATTTGCTCCTATTAATTTGGTGCTATCCAAGTTAGCTCCCGTCAAAATTGCGCCACTTAAATTGGCTTTGGTTAAATCAGAACCACCAAGACTAGCACCACTTAAATCAGCGCCTTGTAGATTAGCGTGTCTTAGATTTAATCCACTCAAATCTGCACCGCTTAAATCACATCCGGGGCATTGTTTTGTTTGCTTAAATTTCTTTACATGATCGATATTTTCAGCACCGATAGAACTTGCTAAACTCACAGAAGATAGAACGATTATTGAAAAGATGATAGTAAGTTTCATAGCTATTTTACCTCAATTTTTTTTCAAACAAATAAGTAGCTGGTTATAATTAAATTTAAAATGGATTTTAGGTTCGATCCCCCCTGCCCCCCTTGATAAGGGGGGTGCAGATCCCCCCTTAGTCCCCCCTTAATAAGGGGGAATCTGATAATTTTTAACGCCTACCTACTTAAGAAGCAATTATAACATAGTATTTCCCTGATGCGGACAAAAAGGATGCGATCCCTCAGTGCATTTTCTGAGGGCAGTTTATCCTCCACTAACCCTATTAAGTCCAACGAAACTACCTTTGAGATTTTCATTACTAGGGAAATCGCAAAGGTTTTGAGTCATATCAAATAAAAGCCTTTTTTAGTAGGGCTTTTACCTATATTGAGCGAACCCTATCTTGTAACATCGGGATAAGATGGACATTCATCTGTTACTTCCTCCTTGTCACAGATTATGCGTCCCAAGAGATTGATGATTCCCCAGGGAGCATCGATACGATTACCAAGGCAAACAGGCTTTGTTGTTGGTACTTTATTCTTTTCTTCAACAATGGTTGTTGTTTCCACGTATGCTGTGAAGGTTCCCTGGTCAACTATTGTGTTTTTTTCCGTAATTGTATAATCGAAATCGTTTTCTCCCTGTCTGACGATTAGAAATTGTCCATCGTGTCCTGAACCGATGGTTATCTCGGTAATTTCGGAGCCTCTGCCCCGGCTATAATCTCGATCGGCGAAGGGAAAAGGATGAACTCGCTCGGTGGAGGGAAAACGATAACTATTCACTCTCGCCATTCCCCGGCTAACATTTCTAACAATAACCCTTCTGTCCCGACTCGGAGGGAAGGCGGTGGAGGTAAAGCTTGCTTTTACTATACCTTTAGAAAACCCTGGGCATTCACCAGTGTATCGGTACATGGGAATCACCAATCTGTTGAGAGAGGGACTTCCTATTATTTCCAAACCAACTTCCGGCGATTCCGTTTGCTTATTCTGTTGTTGTTGGTTGCTGGTGATAATTGGCGGGTAAATATTAATGGCTTGGGTATTTGACGGCAGACAAGTTAGGCAGAAACTTAGGCTGAGAAATTTCAGAGGTGAAATGAAACCGTTATTCATCATAATTGGGGTTCAGATTCGCTTGAGATTATATTCTCTATAATACCTGAGTCTGTGAAACTTAAAGCATCGCATTTTTCCAATCGGTTAAGGAATGTTCCGAAGTCGGAAGCTGCAAGAAGTTTATAGGATGGCAAGTGACCTCTTTTAGCTTCAAGACTGTAGTTGGGGGGATTGGTCAATGGTCCTTCATAGCCACGCCGCCACCCTACCCTCTCTTCAAATTGCTTATAGTCATTTTTTACGCCTTTCCAGATTTCCCCCTGAACACTAAAGCCAAAATGTCCACTGGAATATTGCACCCAAAGTCGATTAATAATCTTCAGGTTAGAACAAGACAGATTGTTGATGATGTTTCCGTTAAAGTAGGTTTGATCTGTACCTCGAAGCATTAGTTTTTTCGTTTCGGCTTCGGCCCGCTGCCAATTTCCCTGTTCGAGAAGACTGCGAAGTGTCTTAAAGAGATTATTATCGGGCAGCGGAGTGGCTCGACAGTCGGCCACTACTTGGATATTTTGCCAGCTTGCATAAAGATTAATAGGAACGGATAAAAATTCTATAACTTGTGTGTTAGGGTCTCTGTCACCTCCCCCATTAATTCCCACCAAACAGCCGTTTTCGTGTAATAGTGAACCGCCACTCATTCCCTGTACAAGTTCGAGTTTATGGGCAATTTGATATCCCCCTGCGGCTTTTCTGTCAATACCAAGTATATTCCCTGGACCCAAAAATCGCGCACGTCGGTCTCGGCTAGTTTTGCTAGGAACTGCCCAGCCAAATACATAAACTTTACTTGAGCCAGATAGCTCTTCTGCATTACCTATTCTAACAGTTTCGTATTCTATTGTACTAAAAAACTGGAGAATTGCTAAATCAGCATTCGGATGAATTTTTACCGAGGAAATTTCACTTATATATTGTTGTCTGTCAGAAGTTTCAACGCGATAACCAGTAGAGTTGAGCATCCCTTGGCTGGTTAGCTTATTTTCTTGATTGCAGAATTTTCGATCATTTGAATCAAGAAGAAGTACATGGCAGTTAGTCAGGACAGTATATAAATACCCTTGCCGTCCTTTAGATGTATCTTTTTGTTTCTGAACAATTGCTCCAGTACCTGGTTTATGACCAATTATTTTGACTGTAGTTTGTTTGGCGATTTCCTCAACTTCTCTTTGGGAGAGAGCTAATAAGCCTTGCTGAGTTAATGAAACCGCTATTAATCCAACAATAAGCGAGTTTATTGGGGCTAATATTTTCATCTATTTATCAGATATTACTTTAATAATTTGTTCGCTGGGGATTGCCCAACTTGAGTTATTGATTAGAGTCTGCAAATCCGGCGATGGTTGAGAACCATCTTCATAATTATCGGAGTTTTCCCACAAAACGGGATGTCTGCCGCTGATGCCGACTAATTCTCCCTTTTGATTGAGTAATGGACCTCCGCTCATTCCCTTTTCAAAGTCGCCATTATATCCGATTTGATATCCTCCTTCTAGCGGTTTTTCCAAGAATGCAACTATTTTACCCGGTGTAAAATCAAACTCGTCGTTTAGGCTCTGAGTGCTTTCTTTTGTTTCTTTTTTTTGTATTGACTCATTGGCTGGATAGGCAAATTGTGGTTGCAAATAAAAAGGGAAACCCGCCGCTAACACATATTCCCCTCTCTTTAGGTTAGCGGAGGAACCTAGGCGAGAAGCTACATAAAAGCAGGGGGATTTAAATTGTAGTAAGGCTAGGTCATTCCGAGCAAAATTTGCAGTTTTTACCACTTCTGAAATATGAATCTTTCCGTCAAAGGTTTGAATGCTGTAGGAAAAGTGATTATCTTTGAGAACATGGGCGTTAGTAATCACTTTATAATTGTTGTTTTGGGAGTAAATTATTACTCCAGAACCGATAAATTCTGATTCATATAATATTTTTACGGTGATAACTTTAATCTTATTATATAAAGAGTCGATCAAAATTGGTCGAGAAGATGGGCATCCCGACCGAATAATGTGAGGAGCAAAGTAGCCATTATCTGCATCAGTCACTAGCCTTAAGGCTGGACTACTGATCAGAAACATTATTAGTAAAAGTTGACATTGGGATTGATTCACTGCCAAACTTACTCCTAGCGAGGCTCATTTTCTGAAGCTTCGATTATTTCTTCAAGATTGTTAATAAAAGTCTCGACATTAATATTAAGTTCTCCTTCTGAATCATAGGAAAAAGGCTGGTCAGTAAATCTAAATTTTGAAGGATTGCCATAGCGATTCATATTAAATAGTTTTTGGGCAACTTCTTCAGGGTTTACTCCTGCTTTTAGAGTGAATAAAACCTCGTTTTTAGCGCAACTTCCGCCCTTAACTTTCGGAACACAGATAACGGGATAGCCATTGACATTTGAAGTTTTAACATTGGTCAGCAGAGGAGCATATTGATTGAAGCGATCGGAAACCGTGATGCAGCGTTTCCTGTTGTCCCATCCTGAATCGGCAAAGTCGTTGGAAGTCCATTCAATTATCGCTATATTTCTTTTAGGGCGTTTGACAAAGGTATTCCACTTTCCCTGAAGTTGGCCGCAGAAGAACAGTCCTTTTCCTGCGGACTTGCTAGGTTCTGGTAAACTAAAAGTGGCAGCACCAGTTAAGAATAACATCGCCAGAATTTGGCATGGCTGTCGGTGTTTCATTTTCAATGACCTCTTTTTTTCGTTTTAGTCGCTAGTCTAACATGGGATTCATCCCAAATCAACTTTTAATAATACGATTAACTCCCGATCGAGCTTTAAAAACCTGCGCCCCGCTTCCCACTTAAGTAGCTGGTTATAATTAAATTAAAAATGGATTTTAGGTTCGATCCCCCCTGCCCCCCTTGATAAGGGGGGTGCAGATCCCCCCTTAGTCCCCCCTTAATAAGGGGGGTGCAGATCCCCCCTTAGTCCCCCCTTAATAAGGGGGGCATCTGATAATTTTTAACGCCTACCTACTTATTTATAGCTATCAGTCATCAGCCTTGAAGACGTTATTAAACAAGATGTAGTATGAAAGCTGGTCAGGATAATCTTGACACCGATAATTCAGAAACTCGGCCGCAAAACTTGGATTTTCTTGTCAAAATTGCTGGCAACGGTACGCCCATCTCCACTGAGGGCGATCATTCTAGGTGAATCGAAAGATTTGGGAGAGGAAGGGGAGTAGCTAAAAATCTCCTTTTTGGTGTTTAGGTTCCATAATCTAATGGTTTCATCGGAACTGCGGCCAGCAATTATCTTGCCATCTTCGCTGATAACTATCAAACAGATATCGGCGGATGACCCTGCTTGGAGAGGAGAATCTTTCCAATCGCTATCTTTCCAGATTCTGATATTGTCTTGGCAACTGCTACTAGCGGCGGTGGTTCCATCGGCACTGACGGCAACCGAGGGGGCTGTCCATGGATTGATAGAGGGAAAAATGCGTGGTTCGTATGGGTTACTGCCTTGTTTTTGCCAAAAACTGATGTCACCGCCCGAATGTCCGCTGACGATAATTGATGCGTCTTGATTAATGGCAAGGGATACCACCTCTTTTTCCACCGGTAGCGTCTCGATTAAATTTCCCGTTGACAGATTCCAGAGTTTAACTGTTGTATCTTTTCCACCAGTAACCAGTGTATTGCCATCGGAACTTAAGGCTAGGGCGATCAAACCTCGTTGGTTTGGCAGGGTAATACGTTCTTTCCCCGTTTTTAAATCCCAAACCTTGATTGTGCCATCTTCACTGCTGCTGGCTAATATTTGTTGATCATTACTTATGGCGATCTCTAAAATAGCTTTTCCGTGTCCTGCTATGGTTTTTTTCCGTTTTCCAGTTGCCACTTCCCACAGGTAGATGTTCCCTTTCTCATCCCCACCTAGCAAAGTTTGACCATCTTCGTCTAGTACAAAAGAATTAATCTGGCTCGACGGCTCAATCAAGGGAAGTTCTTCAACCGTTGGTTTATTTGGGAACAAGAAATTCAACCACGGTTTTATTATTGGATGGGCAACCCCAAGAGAAAACCCACCAGTTATAACAATAAAAATTACCCAGAACCAACGGTTAAACCTCGATAGTGGGAGAGGTCGACGTGGGGAAGTAGTAGTAGTAGATTGGTTGACAGAAACAGTCGGTTGGGAAGAACCAGGCAAGCCGGTTAACATTTCTGGAGCAGAGGTGAAGCGATCACCGGGGTCCAAACAGACAGCGCGATCGATAACGGCGGCTAAATTCGAGGGTCGGTGGGGCGCATCTTTTCGCCAGAGGATTTCACCGGTTTTGGGGTCTCTGGCGAGATCTTGAGGAGTTTTGCCCGTCAGCAGGAAAATTGCGGTTAGACCCAAGCTGTAGAGGTCGCTGGAGAAAACTGGATGGCCAGCTATTTGTTCTGGTGCCATGTAGCCAGGAGTTCCCAATGGGACTGTTGTATTGCTGACATTGATGTTGTTCACCTCTTTGACAATACCAAAATCAATGAGAACAGGTTTACCGTCGCTGGCCCGCAGGATGATATTGTCGGGTTTGATGTCCCGGTGGATGATTCCTCGGCCGTGGATGTAGTCGAGGACGGGTAGGAGTTCTCGCAAGATTTTTTCTACTTGCGCTTCCGAGAGGTTGCCTTTTTGTTGGTGTTTTTGACTGAGGGTGATCCCTTCAATCCATTCTTGGACGAAGAAGAAATTTTCCCCTTCTGAAAAGTACTCGTAAAGTTCGGGAATTTGTCGGTTATTTCGCCCTAATTCTTCTAAAATAGCGGCTTCTCGCTGGAAACGTTCTTCAAACCAACCGGGAGTTGGTGCTGTGTTAGTTGTATCATCTGGCTTTAGTTGCTTGATTACACATTTACGGCGGGAGGGCATACGAGTATCGATCGCGAGGAAAGTTTCGCCAAAACCGCCTCTACCTAGTGTTTTCAAGATTTCATAGCGATTGTTTAGCATTTAATAGCGACTGTCTAATAGGAATGCTGTTATTTTAAAATAGATAAATCCGTGGGGGTGATTTTCTTTTCAACCCGGGCTGCCGAACATCACTAATAAAAAGCCGGCGATTAATTCACGAGTCGGGGAATTGACAGATTGCAATCCTTTATCCACATTTTTGTCCGAGAGGGTTCATAGAAAACCTGCCAAATTTTATATCCCTGTGGATCGGTTGCTGTAATGCCCGTTAGCAAGACCACCTGATCAACGATTAGATAACTTCCTCTAGTTCCTTTCTGAGCATCATACACTCTACCGTCCGCTCGAATCCTATGATTTTGACAATTTCCCCTGCGACGGGGTTTGATAATAGCAACAACATTAAGTAGTCATGCAAAATTAATTACCCAAATAAAAAATTAAGAAGTATAATACATAAAAAAACGAAGCAGCAGGAAAATACAATGAGATTGATTAGAGACCTAAACCCCGAGAGCCAGAAAATGCTAGAGAGAATTTA
>NZ_JADBTB010000178.1:0-19064 GCF_020246405.1 Microcystis sp. M083S1 | reverse complement strand
TCAGCCCTGGAAATCCATACTTTGCCGTCGGGCTGTATGTTGTAGCAGATTTTATCGCGCTTATTCAAGCCAAGGGCTTTGCGAACGGAATCGGGAATTGTAGTCTGATAGCGATCGGTAAGAGTGGATTCTGGCCATGGAGCCATAGTTGCAGCCATTGCGACCTCTCAGCCTGTTTGTAAAAACTAGATATTGATGGTAATGCAACTGCATTAGACCTCTTGCATAAATCCGAAAACAAACGATAGAAACAATAATGGGAGGGACTTTCAGTTAATTATTTATTAGTAGTTGATAATCTTCAAAAATGTTGCTGTACAAGGATCGACTTAAGACTTTTGCAAGAGGTCTATTGTCTTGTCAAGTATGGAGTGACTAGATCTACAGCCTAACGGAGCCGTTCACCTTCAATGTCGGCAGGATGCCCCCGTTACACCCATAAGGTTGTTGTAGTAAACCTAAACCTGTCAGCATCCTGACAGGGGGACAAGAAAGATGAAATCCATATATCATAAGCTTTTCATGGTTTTGGCTCGAAAAAGTTCGCCGCACCATCTCTCACTTATTAATAATAATTCCTAGTAAGCTCGCTCCTATCCCTAATTCTTTCGTTAGCTTTTTGCCTAGAATCGCTAAATCTATTTCTAGCGAGAGAAGCTAGAAGCCTTTGTTGGCAAGTTTTCTAGCTCGCTTGTCCCCCTGTCAGGTCAGCATCCCACACCCCATCACCCCACTTCCCCCCAGTTGAGTTAGCGGGTTAGGCTTCGATCTGTCAGAATACAAGTATTGAAACAAACCCTTTAAGAGGCTTCATGGTGGAAGTTAAAGTCGTTCCCCCGAAACGCAATTGGGTTCAGACGTGGTGGCAATCCCTGAATTCCCTATCCCGCTTACTGGTGATTGCTCTAGCTGCACCACTTATAGTTCTGAATGCCTGGGCATTATCGGCAATTTTTGGCTATTTTGAATCTTTATTTGTTATTTTACTGATAGCGGCCGTTCTATCTTTTCTCTTGGGTTATCCGGTGACTTGGTTGGAACGTCAGGGATTAAAACGGGGTTTAGCTGCGATCGTGGTTTCCCTGATCACGATTTTAATTTTTGTGGCCGTGGGAATAACCCTAGTTCCCTTAGTCTTCACCCAAGCACAGCAATTTGTCAACAGATTGCCAGAATGGTTAGACTCGGGACAGCGCCAACTGATGCAACTAGATACCAAAATCGACACGATGAATCTACCGATTCCGATCAGTTTCGATGGTCTGATCGCTCAGTTTAACAGTCGTTTAGGGGCAGAATTGCAAATTTTAGCGGGAAGAAGCGTTAATTTAGCCCTTAATCTCACCGTTTTTACTGTGGTGCGGGTGCTTGATGTGCTGCTAACCATTATCCTCACCTTTTATCTGCTTCTCCACAGTCCCGATATCTGGAGGAGTATTATCCAATGGTTGCCCAAACCCGTCCAACAACCCTTTTCCCTAACCCTACGCTTAAGTTTTCAGAATTACTTTGTCGGACAGGTGATTTGTGCCACCTGCATGGCCCTGGGATTAGTCACGGCCTTTTTATCGATTAAAGTCCCTTTTGGTCTCCTATTCGGCCTCTTGATTGGTACCATGGCCTTAATCCCTTTTGGGGGAACTGTCGGCATTGTCACAGTGACAGCTTTACTAGCTTTGCGCGATATTGGTTTAGCTCTGCAAGTTTTAGCCGTAGCTGTAGTGGTGCAGCAAATTGTCGAAAACGGCATTGCTCCCCGGATTTTGGGCAGTGTCACGGGGTTAAATCCCTTTTGGGTGTTGGTTTCGGTCTTGACGGGGGCGCGAGTGGGCGGTTTACTGGGGGTGATTGTCGCGGTTCCCATGGCAGTAATGATCAAGGAAGCTTTGGAGGTGATCCGTCAAGTGACCCCAGAGGAGACAAAATACGGGATAATTAAACCCTCTCTCCCCCTAGAATCAGAATCCTCTAGCGAGGTGGTTTCTCGCTGAAGAATGACTGACGGCATGATCTAGGGCGATGTGAGCAGTAATATTGGCCGGGATAAATCGGCAATTTTCTCGCAGGTTCTTGGCTTTTCTCCCTCGATCGAGTTATGATATCTATATTGGTGGATTAAGTCCACTTGTCCTGATCGCTGTCCCTGACAAGCAAGGACAAATCAAGGCTTGAGGATGCCTTGCTGGTCTCTGCGGCCTGGCTTATTGGGAGATTAGCTAACCAATTATCTCTAAACTCGGATAATTTCTGAGAAAAGGTGATTGTCTATCCCGATAAATCAGCAAAAAATCGATATTTTGGTTAAATAGGCTACATTAACAGCTAGGTTTCTATCGTAAGCTCGAAGTTAAGACATAAAGTCAATATCACCCTCCGATTGCAATGAGAAAATGTTTGAATCGCTTAATATTTGGGCTTTTCAGACATTTTTTTTGTGGATTGATACTAAATCCAGTTATTAAAAACTGATTTAGTATGACATGGACAAACACCAACAGACCATGATCTGGAGAGATCGTCAAGAAAAGTATCAGAGTGAACTCTTGGAAAAGAATTGGTAAAATATAATTAGTAGGGAGAGTATTGCTGTTAATGTTTCGCTTTTTAACGAGACGTTAACCAAGCCCAAAGGCAAAAAATAGCAGTAATTTGCTAAAAGCTAAAAGCCGATAGCTGACTGCTCTATATATCTCTCGTATTCTTTACTTGTCGAGTTCAACACGACCCCTTTATGGAATCAAGCAACCCGTCAGGGAAGACTTCCGAACCTCCTAGTCATAGGTGGGCCAATTTACTCGGAACCATGATCGCAATTCTGACCCTAACGTTACCCTTGTTAGCGATTGGATATAACTCCACGCCTAACTATACCGAAGAACCCCTTACCGGTAACACATCCTACTCCCTAACGAGGCAAATGAGGTGACAGAATTGAGATAGACGATTGCCAAAATAAAAATTTTTTTCTTCGTCCCGATCCCCCTTATGAGTAAAATTTGGATCGGAGTCAATCAAAGTGTGTTTTAATTTTGCTTGCGCTTTTAGGTGACTCTAAAGGCGCTATTGTCTTGTATTTGGAGAAAGCTTGTGGATTTATCGCGCATTCCTGCCCAACCGAAACCAGGTTTAATTAACGTTTTAGTGGAAATTACCGCCGGCAGTAAGAATAAATACGAGTTTGATAAGGATTTAAATGCCTTTGCTCTCGATCGCGTTCTCTATTCTTCGGTACAATATCCCTGTGATTATGGTTTTGTTCCCAATACCCTCGCCGATGATGGCGATCCTTTAGATGGTATGGTGATCATGGATCAGCCTACTTTCCCGGGCTGTGTGATTACGGCCCGCCCTATTGGTATGTTAGAAATGATCGATGGTGGTGACCGCGATGAAAAAATTCTCTGTGTTCCCGCTAAAGATCCCCGTTATGCAGAGGTAAAATCCCTCAAAGATGTCTCTCCCCATCGCTTGGAGGAAATCGCCGAGTTTTTCAAAACCTATAAGAATCTAGAGAAAAAAGTCACAGAAATTCTCGGTTGGAAAGATGTGGACGCAGTAACCGCTTTAGTTGAACAGTGTATTGCTGCTTATAAGTAAGGTTTGCGGCAAAAAGTTTGCTGGTGGGGTTAGTTATCAGTTATCAGTTCACTGATAACTGAAAAGTCTCCCCACACCCCATACCCCACACCCCACACCCCACACCCCAATTTATGCGAATAGAAACCTTAAAATCGGGTTTAATCGTCTCCTGTCAAGCGCCGGTGGAGTCATCTCTGCACGATCCTGTAATTATTGCTGCCATGGCTCATGCTTGCGTGGATAGGGGTGCTTGTGGGGTAAGAATTGATAGTCCCGCTCATCTGAAAGCCACCCGTCAACAATTGCCGGATATACCGATAATTGGACTCTGGAAACGCAATTATCGCGATTGTTCGGTATATATTACGCCCAAATATCAAGATGCTCTCGCTATTGCCGATGCGGGTGCCGATATCATTGCCTTAGATGCTACCCCAAGAAAGCGCCCCGATGATGAAAATTTAGCCACAATTATCGATCGTATTCATCAGGAAACTGGTAAATTAGTCATGGCAGATATAGACTCGATCGAAAGTGCTATTTATGCGGTGGCAGCCGGTGCTGATGTTGTCGGTACAACTCTTTACGGTTACACAGAAGCCACTAAACATCTGCATCCGCCGAGTTTTTCTTTCCTAGAAGAATTAGTTAATAAGTTATCAGTTCCTGTTATCTGTGAAGGAGGAATATCGACTCCAACAGAAGCCAAAAAAGCCCTAGAAGTTGGTGCCTATTCGGTAGTTGTTGGTACGGCAATTACAGGGATTGATTTAAAAACTACCGCTTTTTTACAAGGAATTTTATCAAAATATTCATGACATTGATCTTGCTCCTAGCCGTGCCTGGTAGCCACTTCTAGGGATTAGGAAAAAAACCAAAAAGTTTAGCCGCACCACCCAAAATAGCGACGACTAAAGCGATTAAAATCCCCCGGTTAGTAAATTCCTGATAGGCAATCCGTGCCGTTAATCCCTTGATTTCCGTGGTCAATCGCTCATCTAAAGCTTTAATATCTCCTTTTAACTCTCCCTTGAGTTCGGCTTGTCCGATTTCTAATTTTGTGAGACGTTCATCGATTTTGTCGAATTTTTGAGTAACATCTCTTTGTAGGTTATCGATTTTTCCCTCAATCCTTGTCAGAACGGCTTCTAGGGAATAAGTTACAGTTTCGTTAGACATTTGCTAAACCCCTATTCAGTTTTCAGTTATCAGATTTGAATTTTAAGTGAGCGGTATTAAATGGCAGTTTTCTACTGTCTTTGCACCGATTACTGCTTACTGATTATGGCAGTTTTCTGCTGTCTTTGCACCGATTACTGTTTACTGATTACTTTTAAGTAGGTGGGTGGAATTAAATATAAAATGAACGTAGGTTGGGTTGAAGCATGAAACCCAACGCCCGATTATGTTACGCTACCGCTAACCCATCCTACAAATAATTGTGCCTACCTACTTAACTGGCTGTTAACTTAGTCATAACTTGGATAATATATAATACCTATGTCAAGTTTATGTAATAAAATTTAACCTAATCAAGGTCTGAACACCAGTTTTGACTTTATTCCTGAAAATATGAGTATTTCTCGCCGTAATTTCCTCACCTTTTTAACTGCCACTGCTGGTGTCTCTTTTTTCAGTCTGCAAGAGAAAAAATATTCCTCTCTGATTAGCAGTCCTGCGATCGCTGCTAATAGTTTTGGCTTAAACTTTTCTCCAGTCAAACTGCCGATTCCCTTAAAAATTGACGGTATGAGCGATGAAAGCCAAAAAAGTGCCTATCAAACCTATACAGTCCCAGATGATCTCGTTCTTCCGCAAGGATTCACCTATGATGTGGTAGCGCAGTGGGGAGATAAAGTGGGTGATTCCCGTTTCGGTTATAACAATGATTATCTATCTTTTATCGAAACCAGTCCGGGTCAAGGTTATCTAACCGTTAATTTTGAATATATCAGTGGTCGTACTTGGCTACAAACCTTTGAACAAGTGATTGGTAAAACCCTACCCGTCAAGGAAGTACGAGAAAAAACCAACGAAAAGGGTGAAATTGCCGCCTATAACCTGCAAGATGCCAGCTTAAGGGCAAAAATCGAGGAAATCTCCCTAGAAGGCTTAATTGATCAGGGAATTGGCGTAATTTCCCTCGCTAAAGATCAAACGGGAAAATGGCAACGTACCTATAGTAAAGCCGATCGCCGCATTACCGGTATCTCTGGACTAAAGGACGGTCGTTACCTGAAAGCCACCGGTCCTGCTGTAGCAATTTTTACCAAAACTGATAAACTTGGCTACGATGACGGATTAGGGGCAAAAATTATCGGAACGTTGCAAAATTGCGCCGGGGGAACAACTCCCTGGGGGACCGTATTTAGTGCCGAGGAGAACTTTCAAGACCAAGTGACCGAGGTAGTGTTAAAAGATGGTTCTTCTTTGCATCCCGATACTACCCCCTTTATTCTCAATAGTGGGGAAGTGGATGGCCGGGGTAACGTTTTTGGGTTAGCGGGAAATAAATACGGTTGGATGGTGGAGGTGGATCCAGCCAATCCCGACGATTACGGCACAAAACACACTTGGTTAGGGCGTTTTCGCCATGAAGCGGTCGCTTTTCTCGCTCAAACGGGGCAACCCTTGGCAGTTTATTCGGGATGCGATCGCAGAGGCGGTCATATCTATAAATTCGTTTCCGAGGGCAAAATTAGCGATATTAAGGCGAAAAATAACTCAAAACTCCTAGAAAAAGGAATGCTCTACGGGGCAAAATTCAACCCCGATAAAACTGGTTATTGGATACCATTAAATCCCGACACGGAGATAAATCCCGTCCTACCGAGTCAAATTGCCGCTAGTCGCGGGGATGGGGTGGTAGCTTTGCCAAATCCCGAAAGAACGGTCAATGAGACTAAATTACTGCTATTTAAGGACGATGAGGAGATTCTGGCCTACAAATCTAAATATAAGACCCTCGCAGACCTGTATGAAGGTAATGGGACGGAAAAACAGGGAGCAATTCTCATCGATGCTCATTTTGCCGCTAACGCCGTTGGGGTCACTTGTACTGGTCGGCCAGAAGATACGGAAGTGGACGAGAATGGCACTTTATATATGACCTTTACCTCTGGTAGTCCCAGTGAAGCGGAGGGAGGAGCCGATAAGGAGGTATTTAAGGGACCAAATGGCGAAATACCCTACGAATTTGGTTGGATTATCAGCTTAAGGGAAGATAATAACGATGCTGCTTCCTTAAGTTTTCGTTGGGATGTGGTCGCTTATGGAGGGGAACCGACAGAGAAAGGTGAGGGTTTTTCTAATCCCGATAACCTCGCTTTCGATAAACAGGGAAATCTCTGGATGGTTAGCGATATTTCCACGGGTGGGTTAAATCGAGAGATGAAAACTCGTTATCCCCAAGGGGTCCCGGTTAGTCAACGGGATTTATTGGGGATTTTTGGTAATAATAGCGCTTGGGTGTTTGTTAAGGGTCAAGAGCATCCCTATCCTTTTGCTATCGCTCCCATGGATGCGGAATTAACGGGATTGTACTTTACTCCCGACCAAGAGACGTTATTTTTGGCAGTACAACATCCGGGGGAAGCGGGGGGAATTCGTCGGGATTTAGCCTTTGAAAACCGTAAATTTGCCCTTAAAACCACTAATGGGCAGGAATTTGAACAAATACGACAAGTACCCCTAGGGTCGAATTGGCCCAGTGGTCAAGTTAATCAACCTCCCCGGCCGGCAGTGGTGGCAATTCGCCGAATTGAGTCAAAATAGGTGAGGGAAGTGAGGAGGTGGGGAAGTGGGGAGAAAAAGGAAATAGATTGTTTCCTTGGAGTAGAAAAGCGATCTTTTTCAGGAAAAATCGTTAAATTAAGGAATTTAAGAGCAAGGTCGCCATTAAAATCTCACTTTTGCCGGAGATATGTTGTGATTTTGTCCTTGAGTTTCCCAAAGATGGGCTTACTATGAGAGTAGGGGGAAAAAAGATAATTTTAGCGATCGATTAACAATGACTAGGGATCTCTGTAGGATTTTATTGATAGAGGACGAACCGACGACTGTTAAATTAATCCAGAGATTGCTGTTAAAGGCCCCCCAATGTTCCCTGGCTGAGGGGTTGACTTTTACCCTCACCCAAGCTCAGGATCTAGAGGAAACTGCCGAAAAACTGGCAGGGGAGAAATTTGATCTCATCCTCTTAAGCTTGGAAATCTCTGTTCCCCCCGGCTTAAATATTCTAGTCAAAACCAGAGAATTAGCCTCTGATATACCGATAGTGGTTCAAACTACTAGCAATGATGAGAAATTAGTCGTTAAAGCCTTTCAACTCGGTGCTGACGGTTATATTCAGTTAAATAATATCGATAGTAGTCTTTTAGTCTATCAAATTCGTGTGGCGATCGAGCGTCAGCAATATATCCTCAATCTTAAACATCAACAACAGGAAGAAGAATTTCGCGAACTGGAACAGTTAATCAAGGGAGTACAAACTAGCATCACGGCGAAAATGTTCGGTTCTGAGGCAATAAGGCAGAGTATTCCCGATATTTTTCAAGAATTAGTCCAAAATTACGGAGATTTATTAGATTTAGCTTTAGAAGAACAAGCATACAAAGTGGAACATAATCTATCGGAACGACTGCGAAGCTTGGCCGATAAGTTAGGATTCTTAAAAGCTAGTCCTCGCGATGTGGTGGACATTCATACTACCACCCTACGCCAAAAAAATCAGGATGTCACCCTGGCCAAAGCGCAGGCCTACGTTAGCGAAGGTCGTCTCATGGTCCTGGAATTGATGGGTTATCTCGTCTCTTTCTATCGTAAATACTATATCGGTCTCAGCAACATTAAACTGTTCAATAACACGCAATCATGAGTCAATATCTTCTCAAACTCTACATTATGGGTGATTCAAGTAAATCCCAGAGGGCGATCGCTAATATTTTTCGTATCTGTCGCGAGGAGTTATCCGGTCTTTATACCGTAGAAATAATTGATGTTCTCGAACAGCCGCAATTAGCGGAACAGGATAAAATTCTCGTAACTCCTACTTTAGTCAAACAACTTCCCCCACCCCTACAAAGAATTATCGGCGATATGTCCAATACCCAAAAGGTTCTCCTCGGTTTGGATGTTATTCCCAAAGACTCCCATCTCAATTAGGATTCACCTAAAAATTCGGCTCTTCTAGGTTCTGTGTGATAAGTTTAACTTGCTATATGATCGATTAATCTTTGTGTCCTTTGTGTCTTTGTGGTTCGTTCCACCCCCTCGCTAGGAGGAATGTATCTTAGAATACACTTTACCCACCAAATCCAAGAGAGCCAAAATTCTTGCGGTTAGGTTTTTCCTCGCTAATAAGTAGATAGGATTAAAATTACCCCTTGAAGATAGCTGAAAATCAATAGTCATCCGCATCATAACAAAGACTGGACACGATCGAGGGGCCAGTAAACTTTATAGGCTTGACCAACGATATAACTTTCCGACAAAAAACCCCAATCACGGGAATCAAAACTATGGTTACGATTATCTCCCAAAACAAACAGGGTTTTTGGGGGTACAGTCATAAATTCCATTTCATAATTGGCTAACTCGGCGGTGTAGAGTTCCTCGATAACTTGCCGGTTGAGATAAACTTTACCCCTGCGGATTTCAATGGTATCTCCGGCAATAGCGATGACTCGTTTGATAAAAAAATCTCCAGACTTAGGATCTAGTTGCCTAATTTTTTCCGGAGTTCTAAAAACAATTATATCGCCTCTTTTCGCTTGATAATTACCAGATTGACTGACGAAAACGCGATCACCTATTGCGAGGGTAGGTAGCATGGATTCGCTCGGAATCTGGAAAAATTCTATTTTTTGATGTAACCAATTGGGAAAATAATTACAGATAATTCCCCAAGTAAAAATCACTCCCACCATCAGTGTCAAAATGGAACGATAGGTGTGACGATGGGGGTGGAATTGATCGGGGAAAGTGTGATAAACGTGATAAATAGCGATTGCTGTAATTAAAGGGGTAAGAAAGAGGATATTGGTCAAAAAATGATCCATTTTCAGGCTAATCTGGGATATAGTCAGAAAAATTATCCCTAAGATCACCTTATCGGCGTACAATTGCCCCAAACCTGGCATAATCCGGTTAGCGAAGACGGCAAACCATGGGTTTTTTTGTTTCCGGGGAATTTTCTCTAAGCTGTTATTCTGTCTGGAATCATAAACAGTCCAGTGAGCGTCAAAAATATTGCTAATGTAAACGATAACCAGAGCAACTATTCCCCCTAATCCCCAGCTTACAGGGCCATTGGGGCTAAAAATTGACCAAATTGTCACAATTATTAATATTACTTGAGCGATCGCCCAAATGGTTGCTTTTTGGTTTTTGTTAGCATACCATTGTCCCAAACCGGGGAAAAACATCGAGAGATTGACCGCTAACCAGGGATCTTTTGCTTGGGAATTAGTCGCATAAGGACGAGAAACAGCCGAAAAAAGGGAGGGTTTGCTCATAGTATAGACCTATTGCCAATTCATTTAACAGTAAACAGTAATCAGTGAAAACACAGTAGGAATAATACTGCTCGCTTAATACATACTGGTCACTTAAAACTCAAATCTGATAACTGATAACTGATAACTACTATAGCAACCAACAAAACTTAATGCTTTTACTTCAATTTAGCACATCTCATTACTGTCGCAAAGCTCGTTTAGCCCTAGGTTATAAGGGGATTGATTACCAAGTAGAAAATCTCACCCCTGGACTACATATTCTCAAACTCAGACCCCTAACTAAAGGGTTAACCACTGTCCCCGTTTTAATGGCAGCAGATGAGATTATTGCCGATTCTACTGCCATTTTCAGATATTTAGAAAAAGTAGTTCCTTTCCCCTCTTTTATTCCCGATGGGGAAAAGGAGAAAAATCAAGCTTGGTTACTAGAGGATTGGTTAGATGAAAGTATTGGAGTAGCGACGAGATTTGTCTATTATAATTATCGCGCTGGAGAGGGAAAAGCGATCGATTCTTCCCTGAGTAGTCAAATAATTATTAATATCGTGCGACAACAATATAAAATCACCCCAGCCAGGGTAAAATTAGCGGAGGAGCGCCTAGAAAATGCCCTCAAGATTCTAGAATATTGGCAAAATCAGCCCTATTTGGTGGCGGATAAATTAAGTGTAGCCGATATTGCCGCCACTGCCCTACTCAGTCCTCTGGCTCTAATTCCCAGTTATCGTCAAAAATATCCCTGGTTGTTTGCTAGAATCGGGGAAATTCATCAACAGTGTCGAGAAAAATTGCCCCCCGGTTTAAATTAAATGCAGCGAACGATCAAAATTATCATCCTCATCTCGATCGGTTTCTTCTCGCCCCTAAAAGCCCTTGCTTTGCCCTCTCCTGAAGATATTCCCGAAGAAGTTTTACGAGCAGAAATTATCACTTCGGCTCGATCGCCCCTGGATAATCAACCCCTAACTGCGGCAGAATATGCCTTACTAGAAGAACAATTAGCCACCAGCATTTATCCCCCCCAAATTAATCCCAAGATTCGACAATTAATTGCCCTGAGAAGATTACAAAAACTCCTCCAGATTTTGATACCTTTCTATCGTTAATATCAAAATAGCCGATCTCCTTTGGCAAGATTGCATCTGCTAACCGAAAAATTTAGAGAGGATTGGAACAAGGCGATCGCTTTTATCGCCAGCAGACAAAAATCCCGTGTTATGATTAATGAAAAAATCATAAAGTTTTGTAACAAACCTTGACTGCTATCCTCCGCCCCCAAGAAAAGCCCCTGCTTAATCCTCCTTGGTACTCCCTGTCCCCTCTCTGGCAAGGAGACGAAACCGATGTTAAACAAGGTTTACCCCATAGCCAACTCGCGCCTCCTTGGCAGATTTTAATTCTCGGTGATGGTTCTCCCACCCGTCATTTACAACTTTTAACCGGTGAAAAAACGGAAGTGGATGTGATCGATATGTCCCCCATCGGCGATGATGAGGATGGCGCACCGATGAAAATTAGCCTGATTCCGGGGCCGAGATTGCGTCGTCAAGTCTGGTTACGCACAGCGAGCGGTCAAAGGTTAGCCTATGCCGCTTCTTGGTGGTCTGCCAATCAAGTGGACGAATATCTAGAAAATCGTTCCCTACCGATTTGGGAAAGTCTCTCGCGGCTGCACACGGAATTGTATCGCGATGTGCAGGGACTTTATTACGGTCATTCCCCGGAATTAGAAATAGCTTTTGGGGAAAAAGGAGCTTTTTGGGGTCGTCATTACCTATTTTGGCACGCTCGCCAACCCCTTACCCTGATTTACGAGGTTTTTTCTCCCTATCTCCGTAAATACCTCGGCGAAATGAGAATTGATCAATTAGAATAACTGCCGTAGATATTTCTATGTAGTTCAATTAGCTAATCTTTGGAGAGAATTAAATGATTTTTCTCCGTTAATTTGGCCATCCAACCCGGTTCAATCACAATCGTGCTAATTTTTTCGATAATAATTGCCGGTCCTGCCAGACAATCAAAAGGTTCCAGATCTGAACGCTGATAAATTGGCGTTTCTCGCCATTGATTAGCCATAAAAACCGCTACTCGATCGAGGATATGAGGTAATTCTCCCATCGGACGGGTGCGGGTTAAAATTGCTTCTTGGGGACTGTCCATAGTCTGGATCAATTCCACGGCAATCGACTCAACAATTAAAGCTTTTTGTTCTTGTTTAAACCCATAACGTCTTTGATGTTCCCGTTCAAAATCCTGACGCATTTGATCGCTAAAATTAACCGCTAAAGTGGCATCACTGCCTTGATATTTTAAACTAACTTGCTGCCGCACCCGATTATAACCCTCTAATTCCCGACCCGCTAAAACTTCTAATTCGTTCATTTCCGGGAGTAACTCCCCGATTAAATCGGCATTTAACGGCTGTTCGATCGCTTTTTCTTTAATTACCCTCAAATCGGCCAAACCCATGCCGTAGGCGCTTAAAACCCCGGCGTAGGGATGGAGAAAAATGCTTTTCATTCCCAGAGTATCGGCAATTAAACAAGCCACTTGACCCCCGGCACCGCCAAAGGTACAAAGAGTATAATCACTGAGATCATAACCCTTTTGTAGAGAGATTTTTTTAATCGCATTAGCCATATTTTCTACGGCAATTTGAATAAACCCCGCAGCCAACATTTCAGGACTATTATTACCCCCCATTGTTGCCACCAATTCTTGAAACTTTGTCAGCACAATCTCTCTATCTAGGTGTAAATTTCCCTCTTCTCCAAAAATAGCGGGAAAATAGGCAGCTTGAATTTTTCCTAACAAAACATTAGCATCGGTAATTGTTAATGGGCCACCCCGTCGATAACAGGCAGGTCCCGGATTAGCTCCGGCACTTTCTGGTCCGACCCGAAAACGATAACCATCATAGACTAAAATCGAACCCCCACCAGCGGCCACGGTGTGAATACTTAACATCGGCGCTCGCATTCTTACGCCGGCAATTTCGTTATCTGTTTGGCGCTCGTATTCCCCTTGAAAATGAGAAACATCGGTGCTAGTTCCTCCCATATCAAAACTGATAATTTTGCTAAATCCCGCCCTTAAACTGGTTTGTACTGCCCCGACTATTCCCCCCGCAGGACCAGATAAAATGCTATCTTTACCCTGAAATTTATCGGCGGTGACTAAACCGCCATCGGATTTCATAAATAGTAAGCTAGTTTTCGGTAATTGCTGGCTAATACTATCAACATAGCGGCGTAAAATTGGCGATAAATAGGCAGAAACTACCGTGGTATCTCCCCGGGATACCAGTTTCATTAAAGGACTGACTTGGTGGGAAATGGCTAGATGAGTAAAGCCGATTTCTTCGGCAATGGCTGCCACTTGTTTTTCGTGGTCAGGATAACGATAACCGTGCATAAAAACAATCGCACAACTTCGGATACCCGCTTGATAAACTGGTATTAAATCGGCTTTAACTTGGGCGGGATTAACGGTGATTAATTCCTGTCCTTGACTATCGTAGCGTTCCGCCACTTCGATAACTTGTTCGTATAATAAAGAAGGAAGAATAATTTGACGGGCAAAAATATCGGGGCGATTTTGATAGCCAATTCTCAAGGCATCTTTAAAACCTTTGGTGATTAACAAAACCGTGCGCTCTCCTTTTCTTTCTAACAGCGCATTGGTGGCTACCGTTGTTCCCATTTTGATCACTTCGATGTTATCTAGGGAACCGCTAATATCTTTGATCCCTTGAATGACTGCATCTGGGTATTTTTCGGGATTTTCCGAGAGCAGTTTATAGAGAACAATCCACTGTTGATCGGCAAGGGGAACAATCAGAAATCTAGCGGCATCTCTAGCTAGTCGTTCAATAATTTCTGGTTGATCGATTATCGCCACGATATCGGTAAAAGTTCCCCCTCGATCGATAAAAAATTTTAACATAATCCCTTCCAGTTCTCAGAATCAATTAACAATTGCGCCTAATCCTTTTAAGATAAACTAGATTGATTTATCTGAGTAAGCAAAATGTCCACAGGAATCGCTATCTTAGGGGTAGGACGTTGGGGAGTGCATTACGTCCGTCATTTTTCTCAACATCCCTCAGCGCAAGTAGTGGCGATCGTTGATCCCTCCCCTGAAAAACTCCGTCTCTGTCGCGATCAATTTAATCTCGATACTAATAAGGTTATTTTAGCCAATGACTGGGAATCTATTCGCAATCACCCCGAAATCTCGGCTGTGGTCGTCGTTACTCCCGCCATCAGCCATTATCCCCTGATTAAAGATGCTCTTAATTTAGGTTATCACGTCCTCGCCGAAAAACCCTTAACCCTCAATCCCCAAGAATGTGCCGAATTAACGGCATTAGCGGCTAAAAAACAGCGTATTTTATTAGTTGATCATACCTATCTTTTTCATCCCGCCGTTATCACTGGACAAAAAGTCCTGCAATCCGGGGGTATCGGTAAACCTCTTTATGGTTATGCCACTCGTACCCACCTGGGGCCGGTCCGTCAGGATGTGTCCGCTTTGTGGGATCTAGCTATTCACGATATCTCGATTTTTAATCATTGGTTAAATAGTACACCAGTATCGGTACAGGCGAGGGGAACTTTCTGGCTACAACCTAATCTAGCCGATTTAGTCTGGTTAACCCTGATCTATGGCGATGGTTTTCAAGCGACTATTCACCTTTGTTGGTTGAATCCCGATAAACAGCGACGCTTAGGAATAGTTGGCAGCGAAGGGACTTTAATTTTTAATGAATTAGACTCTCGATCGCCTTTAACCCGACAAAAGGGCTATTTTGAACGTCAGGAAGCCTATTTTATTCCCCGGGGACAAGAGACGGAATCTATCCCTATTGCCGATGGTGAACCCCTGAAAGCATTGTGCGAACATTTTTTAGAGTCGGTGGCTACGGGTGTCGATTCTCCTGTATCTTCGGGATCGGTAGGGACGGAATTAGTCAAAATCCTCCAGGCAGCAGAATTATCTATAGCTAGAGGTGGAGAAATCCTGCGCTTAGAATAGGTAAAAATGGGATCGATAGGTAGGGTCTGCTGAAAAAGTTTTTCGTGGGGGTAGGGTGTGGGGTGTGGGGTGTGGGGTGTGAAGTATAACCTGATTTGCTATTGACGAGGAGTTTGTACGGCGTTAGATTTATTAGAGGTTTTCTTAATTTGTACCCAGTAAGAGGGTATCGGAAATTCTCTTAATCCCCCCTACAGCACAGGTTATGCCTTTTTGTCAACGGGGAAGTCCAGAACCCGATCGGTGCGTAGCGCGCTCGATCGCTAACGGATCAAATCAGCGACGGCATTAGAAAGCAAGCTCAGCAGCGACGAATTTTGACCGTCCGCTGCCACGCAGTGTTAGCTGGCGGTTCAAGGAAATAACTCAAAGTAATCGCAGTGACTTGGACGAATAATCGAAAAATCTCGGCGATCAAGTGTGTAAACGCGAGTAATAGTAAGCCTTTCAGCTATGGCAATGATCGCTGCATCTGTAAAGTCAAGCTGATTGTCAGCATATTGTTCCAATATCTCATGCACTCGTACCAAGTCTTCTGGGATTACAGGTTCAACTTGAACCGCATCAGGTGTCATACTGGATACAAAACGGCGCATTGCTTGGTGGCTCAATCTTGATGCAATCAGATAGCAGACCTCAGGCAAGACAACGACAGGTAGAACCAATAGCTCATTCACGCTTTGAGCAATAGCCAACACCCGCTGATGATTGCGATCGCCCTGATCGGTTAAGGCAAACAAAAAACTGGTGTCAAGTATCGCCGTCATACTGAATTGCTTGGCTTAAGATTCCAGCCGGACACCGGATCAATCTCATTGCCTAGAATCTCTTCATCACGTTCTGAAATATCCTCTTGACCAGAGTTGCCTAAACCTGCAACTGCAAGCAGAAAACTAGAAGAATGAGTGGTCAGTTCTCTTTGATGGGCTGCTTTATAGCGAAGATAGTCAAGAAAATTAGACAGTTCCACTAAAGCCTCATCAGGGAGAGCCTTGACTGCTTCAATTAGCGGTTGCCGTTCTATAATGCTTCTATCCATTACTAAATCTTAGATTAAGACTTCTCCTATTTTACTCCTCAACTCAACGAACAGGCTCACTTACTAACTATCACAGCAGGTAACACCTGAATACAGTCCGCACAAATTGGCATGAAGTCAAAGATCACAGTTGGGGGTCTGCCGTTAACCTAACCCACCAGAGCGGTGTACTGCTACGCAGTGCCTTCGACATCGCACTTAAATCCACAGTTTCCATCAATGTGCATGGTGCGTTCCCCAAAATCGATCGGTGGAGTAGTACCACATTAGGGAACGCACCCTACCAGCTGAATTCACCCGCCATTTTGGTCTATTTTCCAGCATCAGTCGCTTTTTATTAGTCGGGTGCAATGATTTGTTAGATCTCAAATTCGATTACAGTAGCAATGGCGGCTACAATTTCCAGTATTGTAATTTCAGAAACGCTTCCTAATTTACGAATAAACCTTTGTAAATCCACCCCCCTTAGTTGAAGAGTATCAATTGCAGAAGCTTTATTCAATCCATTGATACTGTTAGGTTCAATTTTAACGTGCCAGAAATTTGCTGAAAAATATGTTTTCCAGTCTGTAATAGGAGCAATAAGCTTGATAGGAAGCTTTCCTACTGAATCGGAACTGATGACGACAGCAGGACGCAATTTTTTGATTTCTGCACCAACAGTAGGATCGAAGTTGACTAACCAAATTTCTCCACGTTTTGGCAGCTCAGGGTTAATACTCAATGATGTCACCTGCCATTAACTCCTGCCATTCAGAATCTTGTTGATAGTGAGAGAGCATTATATCGGCTTGACTTTTGAGAATATTCCTCCGTTCAGTCATTGGTAACTTCAGAAAAGCAAGACGCTGTTTTAAGGATGGAGAGATATATTCGCTGGTAGAAGAATCAGAACTAACTTCTTCAACCAAAATAACTACCTCAACAGTTTGTCCTACAGTCAGATCTGGAGATTCAATTTCAATTCTATTTCCCGGTAGGACTTTTGCTGTCGTGTACAAAGTTGATTTAACCATTTTAAGCCTTCTCTTTAAGTATTGTTGTTAATATAGCTTATTAAGATCGGCGACCGCACTTTAACCCACAGTTTCAATCAATGTGCATGGTGCGTTCCCCAAAAATCTATTAGTGGAGCAGCAGTAGCCATATTAGGGAACGCACCCTACGGCGATGGCGATCGCATTGCGTAGCAGTGCCTTCGACATCGCACTAAGTTTGGAGCATAACGATCGATTTCACCGACATTTTGGATCGTAGCGGAAAAATGTCAGGTACAACGATTTGTTATACCTTATCTTTCTTTGTCAGTTAAATCAATATATTCAGTTTGTATTCGTTTATTCTTGATTAGTATTCTAAAATACGGACATTTCCCATTTACTGATAAATCTTTATCATCATTCCCTTTCCTGAATTTAATTATTTCAAATTGGTCGGGATTAAATTTATGTAAAAATGTTATTGGCACCCCCATATATCCCTTATAATCTATTGGTATGTCTTGTGTTTTATTAATATTAATTCCATCATAATTGTCATATTTTGGATATTGAACTTCGTTGCCAAAATATATTTTTGTGAGTTCTATATCTTCGTGCCGCTTAAAATTATCTAAATTAGTAAGCCATAAACAATTGTTCGGTGAGATTATTCTATTACCAGAGTTATCTATTCGAGTTTCTGTTCCATATAGTTCATAGTGTTCAGGTACAATAAAACCTGAAATACCTCTACCAATATTTATTCCTAACCACGCCTTGTTTTCTTTAATAAGTTTGAAAATTTCTTTATAGGTTATTGCATTAATATTTCCAATTATCAAAAACTTTTTATCGTATTTAACCAATTGAGCTACATACTCTCTGAATAATGAAAATGGGGGATTGGTAACAACAATATCGGACTGCTTTAATAGTTCAATGCTTTCCGAACTACGAAAATCACCATCTCCATTAAAGTAAACTAGGTCAGTTGAACTTGGTTTGTTTTTTTCGCCTTCTGTACCTGTATATTCAAAGAAAAACCCTTTTTCATCTTCTTCTGTATTAAATAAATTTTTTACTTGCTCTCTATAACAAGATGTTATTATTTTTTTAAGACCTAATTCATTAAAATTTGAGGTAAAATAATTAAAAAAGTTACTAATTCGGGGGTCATCGCAATTGCAATAAACTACTTGATTTTCAAAATGACTTTTATAATGCTGTAATTCGCTTTCTATATCTGAAAGCTGTGTATAAAACTCGTCACTTTTTGATTTTTTAGCTTTTTGTAATAATTCGTTTGTTGCATTTCTTGCCATTTTCAACCTATTTTGATTTAATAAATCTTTGTTTTAGTTATTTACTTTTGGTTATCTGATTAAATATCTCACTGCCTAATACTTTAAGAGAGGTTTTAGAAATTTCAAGCATAATATCAAACATTTTTTTGACATCCCATTTTCCGCGCTCAGGGGCTGCCATTAACCTCAAACTCAGCACCAGCGGCGTCTGCAAGCCATTAGGGAGAGAAAAGACACCTCCGGTACCTTGGAGGTCAGAAGTTCAAATCCTCTATCAAGTAATAACCAGAGGCTTGCATGAAAATTCTGGGGCATGTTTTAAAACAGATCCCAGTAGCCGAACCAGTAAGAATAGGTTTAAAGAGGGAACCATCCTGACCACGCTGGGTTTTCAACGCGAGGATCGTAATACTGGCTCCACACCTTTCGGTCATAGCCGACCACAAACAATGTCACCCCACCAGGCACTCCGCTGATGGCAGTTACCACCGATGTTGGTGGAAATGTGTTATCTCCGAGGGGGAACCAATCAGACCATTTAGCATCTGCAATTCTGGGATCATAGAACTTGCTCCAAATTCGGCCATCTAAACCGACAACGAAG
>NZ_JADBTB010000177.1:0-23550 GCF_020246405.1 Microcystis sp. M083S1 | reverse complement strand
TGTTGGATAGGGTTTTTAGACTTGTTTTCCCTCAAAAAGTGCCGACCTTTGGAGTGATTGGGGGGAAAATTCAGGTACTTTTTCCCTGAAAATTAGGTAATTGACCCCCTGAAAATGGGTAAAACCCCACACCCCACACCCCACACCCCACACCCTGCCCCCAGGAAAAGCTTTTTCAGCAAACCCTAAGTAAACTGTTCAGTATCTAACCCTCTGCCGATTGCCTCGGTTGATTCCCATCCACATCAGGTAATTTTAGTTGCTCGCCATGGAAATCTGGATTATTTTACGTTTTTCAATCGCCGCTGCCATTATCGCTTTAGTTTGCTGGTCTTTAGCCAGTGCCGTGCGCGATAGTTGGCAAGTTGCCCGACGGATGCACTCCATCCCTTGCTCCCACTGCCGCTACTTTACCAACGATTATCGCCTCAAATGTAGTGTACAACCCAGGAGCGCCAACACCGAACAAGCGATCGACTGCGGTGATTATTTTCCCGGGGCCTAGTTTGCCATAATACCGAAAAGCTTTTCGAGATGGTGCGAAATTTGCTAGTCTAGGCTAAATAGGTCTGAAATAGTATAGAAACGTGGATACAATTATTGGTCGGGGCAAAACAGCCCGTAGAGCTTACGGTATCGATGAAATCGCACTTGTACCCGGAGTGCGAACCCTCGATCCTAGTTTAGCCGATACCCGTTGGTCTCTCGGCAATATCGAGCGGGAAATCCCGATTATCGCCAGCGCTATGGATGGGGTGGTGGATACTAAAATGGCCGTCCTTCTCTCCGAGTTGGGGGCGCTAGGGGTACTAAACCTCGAAGGTATTCAAACTCGTTACGAGGATCCTAACCCGATTCTTGATCGCATTGCGGCGGTCGGCAAAGCAGAATTCGTCGGTTTAATGCAGGAACTCTACGCAGAACCGATTAAACCGCAACTAATCGAGCTTCGTATCCAAGAAATTCAAGAAAAAGGCGGTATTGCGGCAGTTAGCCTCACCCCTGCCGGTGCCGTCAAATACGGTGCTATCGTTGCCCAAGCAGCGGCCGATATTCTCTTTGTCCAAGCAACCGTCGTTTCCACTGCCCATTTATCCCCGGAAGCTATCACCCCCCTCGATTTAGTACAACTGTGTCAAGAAATGCCCATTCCCGTGGTTTTGGGTAACTGCGTCACCTACGAAGTCGCCCTTAACCTGATGAAAACTGGGGCAGCTGGGGTTTTAGTCGGTATCGGTCCGGGGGCTGCCTGTACTTCTCGCGGCGTTTTAGGAGTGGGAGTTCCCCAGGCCACTGCTGTGGCCGATTGTGCCGCCGCTAGGGACGATTTTTTCCGAGAAACCGGTAAATACGTCCCCGTTATTGCCGATGGCGGCATTATTACCGGCGGTGATATCTGCAAATGTATCGCCTGTGGCGCCGATGCGGTGATGATTGGTTCTCCCATTGCCCGGTCCGTGGAGGCCCCCGGCCGCGGTTTTCACTGGGGTATGGCCACACCTAGTCCGGTTCTACCCCGGGGAACCCGAATTAGTGTGGGCAGTACCGGAACTATTGCCGAAATCCTCGTCGGACCGGCAAAATTAGATGATGGTACTCATAACCTCCTAGGGGCGCTGAAAACCAGTATGGGAACTTTAGGTGCTAAGAACTTAAAGGAAATGCAACAGGTGGAAGTGGTGATTGCCCCCTCGCTGCTGACGGAGGGTAAAGTCTATCAAAAGGCCCAGCATTTAGGTATGGGTAAATAAAAGTTATCAGTGAACAGTGATCGGTTATCATCAGTGTTAAGTTTTTTATTTTTGCTGGAGATGGGTTTTTTGCTTGGTATAACCATTCCGTTCAGGTTCGGTTCTACCGACTCCCACTATCTCAAAAAACTGTTAAATTGGAAGAACCAAAAGGATAGTTTATAAAAAAATTGAGTTCAGGAGATCAAAGGTGTATAGAGAAAACGATCGCCCTCACAATTTATTCGGTACCGATAGTGAATTTTCTGAGAGTTTGTGGCAGTATGTCCAGACCTTAAGTCCCGAAACAATCGCCCAACTCTCGAAACCAGAATCCCAAGAGGTTTTCCAAGTGATGGAACGCAACATTATCGGACTTTTGGGCAACCTTCCTTCCGAACATTTCGGTGTCACTATCAGTACCAGTCGCGAACATCTGGGCCGGTTATTGGCCTCGGCAATGATGAGTGGTTACTTTCTCCGCAATGCTGAACAGAGAATGAATTTTGAAAGATCCCTCGCTACTCTCCAGAGCGGTTCTAGCGATTTTTAAAGTTGAGCGGTAGTTAGGTTAGTTGGAAAGGGAAAAAGAAGCAATCGGTAATCAGCTATCAGTTGTCCATTTTTAGTTGTCTTTTATTGCATTAGTTAGCCATATAACTTTTATCTGACTAATAACTGATAACTGATAACTGATAACTGATAACTGATTAAAGACAATTTTGCTGCCAGATTAGCTCTTTTTCGATTCCCTGTTTTTCTCCGGGGGGGACAGTTCTTTCCCGCATAATATAAAGTTGCAGGGATTTAATCTGTTGATCACTACTGTGCTGCTGATTCCAGTTTTGACAGAGATACTGACCAAACTCTCCATAAACTGACCGACCGATAGCTCGATTAAGATTAATAAAATATTGTCGCCACTGCATGGTTTTATACAAACGATTGCGATCGCTTTCCGTGGGTTTATCCCAAATTACCGGCTGTCCTTCTCTAAATATATCTACCGTGGAACCATCGGCTAATTGACTGACTGCCACAAACCAAGCATCATCCCGGGGCGGACCAGGAGCAAAAATAGTCCAATATTGGTCTAAACGGGTAACTCTTGCCAGAATATCAATTGTATTAAAAGTACGACGGGTGAGCAAGCGATCGAGGGATTGAACTAAAGGTGTATTTAAATCGCCCCTATCGACCGATTGCCGGACAAAACTGCGTAAATTCCAGATACTGGCCAAAAATAAGAAGAAAACTACCAAAATATTTAAAGGTAAAGAGGATTTAATCGTTAGGGGACGAAACTTGAGCGGTTTGGTGAAATTGCCCATAAAACGACGATGGGAGGCAATCCACTCATAAATTCTCGTTCCCAAGGCCATGAGGGGCGGTAAACGCAAAATTGGCGCTAAAAACCAGAAAATTGGCGAAAGACTGACAATATAAACCACTGCTGACCATTTAAACCGACGTTTTCCCTGCCAATCTTCCACCACCCAAGAATTTTGGGCTACCATATCCTCGTATATTGAGGGGTTATCCTGAGCGACTAACAGGGGAGTGCCTGGTAAAATAAGAAAAGTGCGGAGAAGATGAACAACTTTTTTGCAAAATCCACAATCTCGATCATAATTAATCCTTAAACCTTCTCTTTCTGGGTTTCTCATCCGTTTTTGTCCCCAATCCCAGACAAGACTAGGGATGATGGGCAACCAATGGGTAATACTCAAAAACGGGAAAATTCCCAGATGAAAACTGAGACCAAAACCGATATGTAAGAGAATAAACGAAAGAATAGCGACTATTTTAAAGAAACTATTGCGAAAGGGAATAAAAATTAGCAGTGGACCTACCCATTCAAAGATTAACGCTGAAAAGGTCAGGATTTTTAGTAATTCTGGCGGTAAAGATAGTAAGAAACCAGCAAAAGCAGTACCGTATTGATCGTAACTGAGAGAGTAATAAACGGCCGTACCATCGGGCCACCAAGTTTCACTTTTGGTTTTAAAGGCCGCTGACCACATATAGATATAACAAATTTGTATCATCAAAGCCACCGTGGCAGCCGAAACCACTCGCTTGGGTAAGGGGTTGGGATTGGTGTTTAAGGCACTTTCCACGGAATAACAGGCACCGAGGGGTAAAAACATCGCCCAGAATAATACTGCCCGGATTACGTCATCGGCGGCAAATAGTAACAGGGGGTTGCGATGATGTAAAGAGACGATTAGCGCCCAAGTGGCGATCGTGGCTAAACGGGTATGATAGCCAATTAAAAGCAATAATGCGATCGCTATAGCGACAATAAACAGGATACTCTGCACCAGTACCGAGTCACTGAGAGCAAAAATCGACCAGTAAAAAGGACTAGCAGAGACTTTCGATAAGCTTTCTAGGGGTAAAACACCTAATTCGCTGTAATGGGCAGTTACTTGGCTAAAACGAACCGATAAATCGACTAAAACCACCAACGCCAAGGCAATGCGAAATAAAGCCAGCGATCGCAGGTCAAACCCGAAAATCTCTGCCAGTCTTTGTCTAAATGATTTTGTCATTATCGCCATAGGATGATGATTCCCTCCATTTCTTAAATAAACCTACTTTATAGCAAGTAAAAAGGCCAAAGGCAAAAGAAAGCTGTCGGCCTTATCAGTTATCAGTTATCAGTTATCAGTTATCAGTGAGTAGTATGTATTAAGTGAGCATCATTAGACATCTCCAAAAATTATAACCCAGTCACAGCTTGCTTTTGGTCTATGTACTAACTAAGCAGTTCAATGGCTGTAATGTATATCTATCGTTGCTAATTCAATTTTACTGAAAAAATATGAGGCAATTAAAATAATTTTTATTCAGGTAGATTCCTTAACTAGAAAGACTTTTGGTCTTGGGATAATATTAGGTCGAGGTCTATTGGCAGTAACAGTGCTGTTTTTTCACTGATCACTGATTACTGTTTAGTGATCACTGATTATCGGGACGGGGAAGAATTGATCGGGGGTAAAGAAGGAGAAATTTCGCCACCTCGATCGAATATTTCCAGATTCCATTGACCGAAACGATTACTTTCAAAAGCAATAAAACGACCGTTACCACTAATCGTCGGACGACGCACTTCTCCTAAAATATTGTCGGTGATATTTTTTGCTTGCAGAGTTTGTCGATCATAAATATATATATCGGGTTTACCGGACTGTTCCGACACATAAACAATATAGCGACCATCGGCACTAATATCCGGTTGATCTTGATAGGTTTTTGCTTGATTTAACCCGGGTAGGGGAACTAAACGATTAGCCACTCGATCGAATAAATAAATCGTTCGTTGACCCCTGCGATCGGAGGCAAAGACCAGATAACGACCATCGTAGTTAAAACGGGGATTATCTTCAGAGGAAGGAGTATTTAAAGTATTTCCTAAAAGCTGTTGGGGAGGGGTGACAAAACCCGCATCACTACATCCCCCCAGACTGATGATATTAACCGCAAGCAAAAGTCCCAGAAGTTTAGGAAACCTGCTCATCGGTCGGCACCGGGGAAGGAAGGATACAACAATTAATATCATCCAGACAAACTTTACCCCAATGCAATGCCCAACGCACCAATTCCACCCGATTATCGGTTTTTGTTTTTGTCAAGATATTACTAATATGATTATCGACGGTACGCTTACTAATCTCTAGCTTTTCCGAGATTTCTTGATTAGTTAAACCATTAGCCACCAAATCGAGTATTTCTAGCTCTCGATCGGATAATGAAGCGGCTGTTTGAAACTTCCCAGCAGACATGAGTATAATTCCTCTAGTATATCTACTTATCATTCTAGAAGAAATTTTTCTCCTAGGAATCGATAATCAGTAATCAGTGATCAGTAATCAGTGAAAATACAGCACTGTTACTGCCATTTGATGATGCACACTTAATACATACTGCTCACTGAATACTCAAAACCTGACAGGAGGACAAACTGGCTGAACTCCTTACAGCACAGGCTTTTTGGGGTGTTCGAGCAAAAAAGTTCGATGCAGCTGATCCCCCGTTGTTGATAAAGATTTCTAGTAAGTTCGCCCAAATCCCTGATTCTCTCCTTAGCTTTTTGGCTGAAAGCGATGTATCTGTTTGTAACTGAGGAGTCTCAAAACCTTTACGGACAATGCTTTGAGAGGGTTTGTTCCCCTGTCAGACTCAAAACTGATCACCGATCACTGATTCAAGGCTGACGGCTGGTACTATATAATAAAAAACGCTCCTTAGTTAGATATTGAGAAAAACATGGAAGTTATCCCCGCTATTGATATTCTCGATGGCAAATGTGTGCGACTTTATCAGGGAGATTACCAACAATCGCAGGTTTTTAACGATAATCCCGCAATAGTGGCGCGAGAATGGGTCAATCAGGGGGCAACCAGATTACATTTAGTCGATTTGGATGGAGCCAAAGAGGGTAAATCGGTTAATTTGTCAACTATTGAAACAATTCTTAATGATATTGCCATTCCCGTACAGGTGGGGGGTGGACTGCGGGATCTAGAAACGGTGAGTAATCTCCTAAAAATCGGGGTAGAAAAGGCGATTTTAGGGACAGTAGCCGTAGAAAAGCCAGAATTAGTCAGCGAACTTTGTCAAAGCTTTCCGGGGCAAATAATTGTCGGTATTGATGCTCGCGATGGCAAAGTAGCCACGCGGGGTTGGTTAGAAACTTCCGAGGTAGAGGCGATCGCTCTTGGGCAAGATATGGCAAAAAGAGGAGCCAGCACGATTATATACACTGATATTCATCGAGATGGCACGCTTTCTGGCCCTAATCTCGCCGCTTTGCGAGAATTAGCCGAATCTGTCGAAATTCCCGTAATCGCCTCCGGGGGTATTAGTTCCCTGACAGACTTACTGAGTTTATTGTCTTTGGAACCTTTAGGAGTAACGGGAGTAATCGTAGGCCGCGCTCTTTATACCGGTGCAGTTAACCTCTCGGAAGCGATTAACGCCATCGGTTCGGGCCGTTGGCAGGATGTACCCCCGAATTTTTTCGCTTAACGGACTTGTTTGAGAGTATCCACCTGTTTATTGAACATATCGGTAAATAGTCCCAAAACGGTGCGATTTTCATTGACTTTGATGTTAACGCTCACGGACATCCCCGATTGCAGGGGTAGAGTGGATTGATCTTTCAAAACTAAATCTTGACTGTTCAAGCGTACCCGGACAGGGAACCGATAAAAACGGTGATTTTCATCGGGAGGTAAAGCATCGGAACCGATCGAGATTACTTCTCCCTTAATATCGCCGTATTCACTATAAGAAAAGGAATCAATGCGAATATCAGCTTTTTGTCCCTCGCGCACAAAACCGATGTCTTGGTTAGTCACGTCCACCTCTGCCACTAAACAACCTTTAGCGGCATCTTTCACCTCAGTGGGACAGCCATCGGGAACAAGTTTTAATAATGCTTCCGCTTGACTTGGTTGGGGAACAAACCCGGGCCGGGCCTTGAGATCGAAGACCACACCATCAATCGGGGCGGTAATTTTTTGATATTTAATCGTCTGTTGTGCTTGACTAATTTCACTATCTAACTCAGCAATGCGCTTGTTATTATCAATGATAACGCGACTGATCTGACTATCGATTTCAGCGATCCGTTTGTAATTGTCCGCCATTTTATCGCGCACATCTTTTTCCGTGATTACCGTGGTATTAATCAGCTTTTCTCGCGCTTGGGAGATCAACAGGAAATAACGCTTTTCTTCCTGTTCCAGGCGGGAAATTTCGGCGATGCGGGTTTGTACTTCTTTCTCTTGTTTTTCTCGATCGATTTTGCCGTTAGCCTCTTGCTGCTGTAATTCATTCTGGCGATCAGTTACCGATTGTTTTTGCTTGTTGATCTGATAACGGGCGACCGCCCCTTCTTCTACCAAGGGTTCAATATCCTTAAGAATATTACGCTCGATATCCAAGCTTTCTTGGCCCTGCTTCATCGAATTGGCATTACGAGTCTTAATTTCTTCTAAGACGAAACGATCATTGATTAATTGCGAGCGGGCATCGGCCAACTGTACCGTGGTTTGGGCTAATTGTTTTTCTAATTGTTCCATTTCCAATCTAGCGGCCGCTTGTCGAGAATTGGACTCCCGTCGGGCAGCCGCTAGACGGGCTAACTCATCCCCTTGTAAAGCAGAGCTAGAAGCAGCTCCACTGACCTGTGCTTGATAAAGTTGATTTTCTGCCACTAAAACGGCACGATTACGGGCTAAATCGGCGATTTCACTCGGTAATTTTAATTGAGCGATCGAACTCTCCACTTGTGCCGGTGTCAAATCCTGCGCCATTAAGAGACGATAGAATTGATTTTCCTTCTCGGCAGTGGCGCGAATTTTTGCCAAGGATTCTAACTGCACTTTCGAGGCACTGGAATCCATTAAAACCAGTAAATCACCTTTGTTAACTCGATCGCCGTCTTTAACTTTAACTTCCTGTACTACCCCATTCACCGGTGCTTGTACTTCTTGCACTTTGCCCTGGGGTTTAAGTTGTCCTTGGGCACCCACCACCTGCTCGATTTTGGCGAATGCTGACCAAATTAAAGCGGCAGTGGTGACACTCATTAATGTCCAGATAATCGTCCGCGACCAAATGGGCGATTGTTTCAGGATCACCGATTGTTCCGGTGGGCTGAAAGTGGGTAAGGAAGGGGTAATACTTTTATTTTTCGTGGTAGTGGCCACGTTTTTGCCCGCTTGGGTCAGTTCATCGCTTTTACCGTTGCCGTTGCCGTTGCCGTTTTGACCGTTGTTAGAATTATCGTTCATGGGGATACTCCTATATTTAGGGTTTGCTGAAAAAGTTTTTCGTGGGTGTAGGGTGTGGGGTGTAGGGTGTAGGGTGTGGGGTGGTCACTGCGTGCGCGTTGCGGGGGGTTTTGGGGTATTAGTTGAAACTTCCCCATTTCCCCATTTCCCCATTTCCCCATTTCCCTATCCCCTAATCCCTGTCTCCCGACTGACTAGATTTGCGAATCCTGTTGTTTATAGAGGGTATAGTAAAGGCCTTTTTTCGCCATTAATTCCTCGTGGGTGCCTTCCTCCGCTACTGTCCCTTTATCCATCATGACAATAATATCGGCGGATTTGATCGAAGCTAGACGATGGGTGATAAAAAAGACCGTATGATCCTTGAAAGCTTCTTTGAGATTCAGACACACTTGCCGTTCGGTATTATAGTCGAGGGCGCTGGTGGCCTCATCAAGAATGAGAATTTGCGGTCTTTGCAGGACGGAACGAGCGATCGCAACCCGTTGTCGTTGTCCCCCCGATAGGGATGCTCCCCGTTCACCGACACGGGTATTATAGCCATTGGGCAGGGTCATAATAAATTCGTGGGCCGCCGCTGTTTTCGCTGCCGAGACAATTTCCTCCACAGTAGCATCGGGGTTAGTCAGGGCGATATTTTCCTGTACCGTACCGTCAAATAATAGGGTTTCTTGGGGAACCATGCCGATTTGACGACGCAGGGAATAGAGTTCCACTTTGTTAATATCGTAGCCATCAATGAGAATCCGTCCCGATTCTGGTTCATAGAGACGGGCTAACAATTTAGTGACGGTACTTTTTCCGGCGCCACTTTCTCCCACCAAAGCGACAAAGGTGCCGGCGGGGAATTCTAAATTGACGTTGTATAGTTGCAGGGCGCCGTGGGGATTGAAGCGGAAAGCGAGGTTTTCGTAGGTGACATGGCCTTTAATTAAGGGCATGGGTATATTTTGGCGATCAAGTTCCGCTTCTTGGGGAGTATCGACGATATCGGCTAATCTTTCCAGGGATAAGCCGGTTTCTTGGAAGTTTTGCCAGAGTTGGGTCAAACGCAGAATCGGCGAGGTAACGTAGGAAGCGATAATCCGGAAGGCGATTAATTGACCAAGGGTGAGTTTTTGGTCCAAAACTAAGGCCGCTCCCACCCACAGCACTAATAAACCCGATAATTGGTTAAAGAAGTGACTAAAGGAACCAGCCAAAGTTGAGGTCATTACCGTTTGAAAACCTTCGGCCACATAGCGCGCATAACGTTCTTGCCACTGCCAACGGGAACGCAATTCGATATTCTGTGCTTTCACCGTTTGAATTCCCGTCATTACCTCCACTAGATAGGATTGGGTTTCGGCATTTCGTTCGGCTTTTGCTCGCAGTTGTCGCCGCACGATCGGTGCGAAAATAGCTGTGGAGAGAACTAAAATCGGCACGACTCCCAGGGCCCAAACGGTTAGAATCGGGCTATAGATCAACATAACCACGATGTAGATAACCGAGAAAATGGCATCTAATACCACCGTTAGGGCTGTACCTGTTAAAAATTGCCGAATATTCTCTAATTCGTTGATTCTTGTCGAAATTTCCCCCACCGGCCGCCGTTCAAAGTATTTCAGGGGTAAGCGCAGCAGGTGATCGATAATTTCTGAACCAAGGGTCATGTCGATGCGGTTAGTGGTATCGACAAACAGGGATGTTCTCAAAAAGGTTAAAATTCCCTCAAAAACGGCAATTACCAACAGGAAAACCCCGAGGGTATTCAGGGTTTCTGGGCTATTCTGCACGATCACTTTATCGATGATCACCTGAATCATCAAGGGATTGGCCAGGGCAAATAACTGCACGAAGAAAGAAGCGATAAAAACTTCTATTAAGACTCGTTTATGTTTCTTGACAGAAGGCCAAAACCATGATAGGCCAAAACGCTGTTGCTGGGTGTGTTTGGTGGGTTTGAGCAGAATTACTTCCCCTTTTTCGCCCCAAGATTCCAGAAATTCGCTGGTTTTGCGTTTAATTATCCCCCGTTCGGGAACGGCGATCGTGGTTTCCCGTTGATTAATTTCGTAGAGGATAACGATGCTGTCTTGCCAGCGAATTAGGGCAGGAGGATTGATATTGGGCAAGGAAGTAGCATTTAGGGGTACTAATTGGCTATGGAGTCCCACTACCTCAGCCACAGCCCCACACAGGGGCAGGGAAAGGCTGCCAGTTCTTTGCAGTTGATCCCCTAGTATGCGTTGGATCACGTCCTTGCGAAAGGGGATATTAAAATATTTGCAGATCATCTGAAAACAGGCACTCACCGCCTCTAGTTCCGTTTTTCCCCTGAAAAAGGGATAGGATTTCCGGTTTTTCTCGACAGTTTTTTCAAGGTCGATATCGCTGGTGATGTCGCTTATTTTTCCCTGGGGGATATCTAATACCTGGGTGGGTTTATTTCCTTTGATGACTTGGGTTTCTAGGATATCATCCGTTTCTGTTTCTGCGGCCGCTTCGGTGGCAACTGTCAGGAATTCGTCTAACTGATTGGAGGAAAGACCTAATAAACGGGTGTTAGTCGGATTATTCTGGGTGATAACTGTGCCGATAGGATAATTATCGGTATTTTCGCTGACTAACCAGAGATAATCATCGTTAATCTGGTTGTAGGACACACAAGCTTTGTTTACAAGAGCTTGAGCAATTTCTTTCAGGTCCCCCCCACCCCAGGCCTGTTGATTAAGATAGGAGCCTAGGAGAGCATAAACTTCAGCGATCGAGGTTTCTTTAAAGAAATGTTCCTTAAATTCGGGGTAATTATTGATTAAATACCAAAAATCCTCTTCTTTTAAGGTTAAACAGATCGTGACTTCCGAAGAAGCGATAACCGTTTCACAGGGGGTACCGCGCAGAAGACTCATCCACCCGAATAAATCCCCCGGCTGTAATTTAGCCAAAGTAACTGGTAGGGGATTGTTAACCCTAGCATCGTAACCCAAAAGTCTGGCCTCTCCCTCGTAGAGAAGGACGAGGTGAGAGGGTAAGCGGTCGCACTTGAGTATCGCATTGCCCATCTCATAGCGAAAGGGTTGTAATTTCTGGCCGAGGGAACGTCTAACCTCGACGGGCAGGCGATCAAAGGGCTGTACAGTCTCCAGAAAGGCGGTAAAATCTAAGGTGGTATAACTCATTAGCTAGGCGAAAATTAACTAAGTTGGCAAATAATTAGGCGAAAAGGCTAGGTTTACCCAGTGTTGCAAGGAAATGCTATATAATCGATACCTGCTCGCTATTGACTGGGTTTGACGCGGAGATAAATTTCACTGTTTGCATTTGAGCCGTTAACCATTGTTGGAATAAATCATTGCGTAAGCGTTGACGGGTGGGAGGATCCAGTTCACAGGATAAGTATTTTTCTAACCGGACAATTATGACCCATTCTCCCACTTGCGCCGGCGGCCACAGTTGCCCCGGTTTACTTGCTTTGAGAATTTGCCCGATCTGGGGATGGGGGGCGCTCAGTTCCACAGGTCCAATTAGTCCTCCGGTTTCTGCTTCTGCCCCTTGGGAGTATTTTTTTGCTAGTTCAGCGAAGCTATTCTCTCGATCCTGTATCCGGAAAAATAGTTCTTGGGCAATGCCGATATTTTTTGTCCGAATCAGCGAATAAACCACCTTATCCAACTGATTTTTGACTTGCAAGAAGTAGGATTCTACTTTGTTATCCCAAGTCTCCTGTTTAAATTTTTCCAATTTAATGTCCCGAAGAATTAGATATTCTAGTTGTTCGGAATCCATTCCGTTTTGTTGTAACCAAGATTTCATTTGTTCATCGTTGGCAATTTGATTATTTTGATAGAAACGGGAATAGGCGGCGTTTCTTTCTTCGGGATTGCATCTGATATTGGCGATCGCTTGCTCGATAATTACTTCCCGGAATAACTGGGGCAACATACCATATTTTGCCAAAAGAGGCAATACCTCTGACTCGCTAACTTTTTGGTCGCCGATTTCAATAATTGAACTCATAATAAATACATTTTCCTCACAGAAAGGCTTAAAACTATAAACTCTAGAAGCTTCTAAATTTTATTGAGGTGATTATACGTCAAAAGAGCGATTTCAAGGTATTCCCCCCCATTCTAATTTGAGTTTTCCCCCGTGAAAGCCGAAAATTACAGAAATTAAAGGAATAAGTCGGTCATCCCGGCGGGGGTGGGGAGGGGAATTGGTTCGGCCGATAGGCTTCCCCAAAATCTGGCTCGGAAACCCCTAATCACGCCCCTAATTGACTAGAATAGACTTCTTGCAGAAGTCGGGTAAAGGGGAAATTTTAACCTTTAACCTTATAATATGCACCCCTTTTCCCTACATTTGCGGAAAATTTTTTTATTTATGCAAGAGATCTAATGATAGGATATAGGTCTGACTGCCTTGGAGAGGTGGCAGAGTGGTCGATCGCGCTCGACTTGAAATCGAGTAACCAGCAATGGTTCGTGGGTTCAAATCCCACCCTCTCCGTACTCAACCAATCAAATTTGGACTCAGGTTGCCCGATTGTTCGTAGAGAGGAGAAAATAAAATATACTAGGCTAAAAGGACAATATTGAGGCAGTAGCCCCCCGGCATGGTTTTTTGGAAAAGATTGTTTAATAGCTCGGAAGTCACTGCATCTCCTGACTATTCCGGAGACTTGGTAGAGGTTGCCCAGAATGACCTCGGACAGACGCGAGTGTTTTTTAGTACCGATCGAGAGCTAGATCTCTATGAGTTAGAAGAACTTTGTGACTCGGTGGGTTGGGCCCGTCGTCCTTTACGCAAAGTTAAAAAGGCGATCGAATGTAGTTTTTTAGTGGTGTCGATGTGGGAAGTGCGAGGTAATCGCCGTCGTTTAGTGGGTTTTGCTCGTGCCACTTCCGATCACGCTTTTAATGCTACAGTCTGGGATGTGGTTGTTCATCCTCACTATCAAAGTAAAGGCTTTGGTAAAGCATTAATGAAATTTATGATCAGGAAGTTGCGGGGTGAGGATATCAGTAATATAACTCTTTTCGCCGATCCGCAGGTGGTGGATTTCTATCGTCGTCTCGGTTTTGTTCTCGATCCCGAAGGTATCAAAGGGATGTTTTGGTATCCCGATTAAGAATGCCGCCCTTAGGCTATACTAAAAAAGGAGTTTATTTCGGGATGTAGCGCAGCTTGGTAGCGCGCCTGCTTTGGGAGCAGGATGCCGCAGGTTCAAATCCTGTCATCCCGACTTGAGAGAAAATTCTTAAAATCTTAACTTTGTCTCCTTTCCGGTTGACAAAAAACGCTTCCTTCTTTTATTCCCAAACTCAGGTGATACTAAATCCGTTGAGTATAGGCTACTTAGGGTTTGCGGCAAAAAGTTTTTCGTGGGGGTAGGGTGTGGGGTGTGGGGTGTGGGGTGTAGGGTTTTACCGATTTTCAGGGGGTCAATTATCTAATTTTCAGGGAAAAAGTGCCTAAATTTCCCCCCCGATCACCCCAAGGTCTGGCACTTTTTGATGGGAAAAAAGTCTAAAATTCTTATCCAACAAGGTTTTTAGATTTATTCAGCAAACCCTACTTATGAGGACAGGCAAAAGGGGCAATAGATAATCAGTCTTTAATAACCGGATTTAGTATGAATTAGCCAAAAAATTAGGGAGTTTGGGGAGAAAAGCAGGAGATTTTTGGGGGATAACAAGGGTTTTTCTCTAGAAAAATTGCCCTTGCTTCCCCATATCTCCCACTCCTCCTTGTAATATCTCGACAGAGGATTATTCTTCTTCTTCGTAATCCTCCTCGAAATCGTCCTCCTCCCCTTCCTCATCAGCTGCTGACCAGCGATCGCTGATTGGTTGGCGACTAAAGCGACTGCTGCCGCGGGAGGAGAGGAAAGCCATTTCATCATCCTCTAAATCGACCACATCACCCTCAGCGTAGGCGCGAGCGGTTTGATCGTCAAGAATCATATCGCTATCGTCACTACTATCGCCGAAACCGGGACGGGGGGGGAAGCCGATACCGCCGGGGGCAGCGTAATAGCTACGATTGTTGTAGTTATATTCCTCTTCCGGGGGGGTGTAATCGCTGATCCCCGCCGTGTTTTCGTGGGAATTGAAGCCAGTACCCGCCGGAATCAGACGACCGATAATCACGTTTTCCTTGAGACCGCGTAACCAGTCGGACTTGCCTTCGATCGCCGCTTCGGTGAGGACGCGGGTGGTTTCTTGGAAAGAGGCAGCACTGATAAAGCTATCGGTATTCAAGGAGGCTTTGGTGATTCCCAGTAGTACAGGCGTATATTTAGCCGCCGCCCCACCAGTGATTGACATGGCTTCGTTTACCGTCTCCACCTGTCGCAGTTCCAACAATTCCCCGGGTAACATACTGGTATCGCCGCCGTCATCGATTCGCACCTTAGAGGTCATCTGACGCACGATCACTTCAATATGTTTATCGGCAATATCGATCCCCTGGGACTGATAGACCGACTGTACCTGATCGACGAGGAACATCTGGGTTTTTTCCAAGGCTTTCAGGGCTGCTTCGTAACTGCCCAAGCTATCCACATAATAATTAAAGAACACCTCTAAAATCTCGTGCGGATTAGCCTGACCATCGGTTAACGCCTGACCCACATCGATGCGCTGATTATCGCTCACCAGAGGGTTTTGACTGCCTAAAAGCGGATATTCACTGATTGTGCCGTCATCCTCGACCACCTTAATATCGACGATCTCAGAATCTTGGTACTCCACTTGGCAAAATCCCGGTTTGCGTGCCAGGACACAAGCCTCTTTCGGCTTACGCGCTTCGAGCAGTTCTTCGATTCTGGGTAAACCTTGAATGATATCCCCAGTTTTCGAGCGCTCAAACACCAACAGCACCAAATTATCGCCCCGTTGGACTAGATCTCCCTCATCGATGTGCAGAATTGCCCCAGCCGATACTCGGTAGGGTCGGGCGCTACGCAGACGTATCTCGTAGCCGGTGGCGGTTTTGTCAACGGCCAGCACTTGACCGGAATTGGGGGCTAAAACTCCGGCACCGATATCGGTTTCGGCGATCACCAGATCCCCAGCTTTGACGGTGGGAGCAACGGCGAACGGGAGAGTAAACTCGTCACGGTCACTCACAATTAAAAGACGGCGCACCGCTTCGCTACCCTTGCGAATCCCGCGAATTTCTCCAACTTCCTTACACTGGATCTCGGTTCTGGCCACCACTGCTCCTGGTGGAATTTCATCGCCATCTTGGACGAGAACGCGAGTCTGAATATTACCCCCTAAAGGATCACCATCACTATCCCGACGCATCACCAGAGATTCCAGAATAACTAACTGTAAACGCTGACAATCGCTGTCCTCAATCGGTTCTAACTCGATATCGGCCGTCAGATGGGAGACCGATTCTGGTTCTTCGCTAGAAATTTCTAGGACTAATTGAGTGCTGATCAGTTGACAACCCTCGACGGATTTAACTCTTTCCCCGTCTTTAAAGAAGATGCGCTGCACCGATCGCAGTTCGATATGTCGTCCTCCTTCTTGGTTAGCGGAACCTTGGGTGGGAGAAGTGGATTGGTCTTGCACGGTGAACTCCTGTACCGGTCGCAGTAGTAACCCCAAACCCTCGTTAGTTTCCACCCATTCCGCTTGCCGTAACTCCTCGATCGTGACTTCAGGGGTTAACTGTGTCCCGGGGTAAATTAACTGTTCTTGGGCAATTCCGGAGGATTCCGGTTCGAGATCCATAAATAACAGCCCCGGTTTGACAATGATCTCCCGGAGGATGTCATTTTTCTGGATGACTTCCACCACACCGCTAGAGTTACAGAAGATGTCTTTAACCACTTCTTCCCCTGCTTCCACATACTGCCCATCTTCCACCTGTAAGAGGGAGATATCTTTATTAACTTCGTGGGTTTCTTCGGGGATCCAGAGGATCGTGCCGCCTTTGGTGATTTCATAACCCTGTTTGCGGCTGCCTTTGGCGACTTCGATATCGACGTATTTAATCATCCCGCCGGTGTGGGTTTGATAGCGATCATCGATTAACTCGGCGACAATGGCATGATTCTGTACTTTTGTCCCCGGAGTGGTTTTCAGCAGGAAGCGTTGACCATCGACCGTATGAATAATAAATTGTTCCCGACCGGCACTACTTTCCACTTTTACTTCGGCCTGATCCAAGGACACGGAAGCGGTGACGATATCGATTTCCCGGCTATTGGGGGCTAAACGCACCAAACCGCCGTTAGTGGATACCAACTTAGTTTCCGCCAGAACATCCCCCACTTGTACTTTATCGCCGTTACTGACCACGGGTTCAGCCCCGGTTGGCAAGTTATACACTTCTCCGGAGAGAATCCATAGTAATCCCCCCCGTTGGGCGATGCGGGTGGTGTTGCCTTGGCGATCGGTTTTTTCCTCTGGGACTAATTGGGAGAATAGCACCTCGCCGGCTAAGTCACTGGTTACGTCTTTTGTGGCTTTTTCCGTGGATTTTTGGACTTTATCGGAGGTAATTTCCGCTAGTAACTGTTCCTCGCTTACTGTTGCCCCATCGGTGACGAATAGCAGTGAACCAGGAGTCAAAGAGTAGGTGACAGTTTCTTTAGTTTTATCCTTGGGTGTTAATTTAATTTCCCCCGGTGCCTCCACCTGATCCCGTTCATCTCCGTGGCGAGTTCGCACGTTACGGATACTTAACCCCGGCAGAAAACGCACGGTTCCCTCGAAGGGACTCCGTACTTGCCGGGCTACTTCTCCGGTAAATACGCCCCCGGTGTGGAAGGTACGCATGGTTAACTGAGTCCCCGGTTCCCCGATCGATTGGGCGGCAATAATCCCCACTGCTTCCCCCATATCCACTGGATGACCGTGGGCCAGACTCCAACCGTAACAGGTTTGGCAAACCGATCGGGCCGCTTCACAGGTTAAGGGGCTGCGGACTTTGATTTTATCGACGAGTTTGCCCAGTTTTTCAGCGGTTTCGTCATCGATAATCTGGTTGCGGGTGGCGATCACTTCTCCATTGACCACCACATCTTCGGCCAAGGAACGACCTAATAAGCGATCGCTTAAGGGAATTAACACGCGATCGCCATCGGTCATGGCAGTTAATTCAACATAACGATTAGTGCCACAATCTGCCTCGCGGACGATGACATCTTGGGACACATCGACGAGACGACGGGTCAGATAACCGGAATCTGCCGTCCGTAGGGCTGTATCAACTAAACCTTTGCGCGCCCCGTAGGAGGAAATAACGTATTCGGTAACGGTCAATCCTTCCCGGAAGTTAGTCTTAATCGGGAGGTCGATAATTTCCCCCTGGGGATTAGCCATTAATCCCCGCATTCCCACTAACTGACGCACTTGGCTCATATTACCCCGCGCCCCGGAGAAAGCCATCATATAGACGGAGTTGAGGGGATCGGTCACTTGGAAGTTGCGAATTACTTCATCTTTAAGCGATTCAGATGTACTATTCCAAGTGTCAATTACTTTTTGGAAGCGTTCCACTTCGGTGATTTCCCCGCGCACATAACGCTGTTCGGTTTGCCGGATTTCCTGTTCGGCACTTTCGATCATTTGTCGTTTAGCCGGCGGTACGGTTAAATCATCCACACTAATGGAAACCCCTGCTTTGGTAGCGAAACGAAAACCGAGGTTTTTCAATTCATCGGCCATTTGTGAACAGCGCGCCGAACCGTAGTTTTGATAGGCCCAAGCGATCAGTTTTTTCAGTTTTCCTTTGTCAACAGTTTGGTTATAAAACATCTCGATCCGGGTAACAAGTAAACAGCTATTAGCTATCAGCCATCAGCATTCAGCTATCAGTTAGAAAAGGGAACAGCAAACAGGGAATAGAGAACGGGGAATAGGCAAATTTTCACTTTACTGTCCTTTTTTTGGCTTTTTCCTTGAAAATTCTCTCCTGTCTCCTGACTGGAAAGAGGGTGTGGGGTGTGGGGTGTAGGGAAAGAAACCTCTTTCATCTGTGGGGGTGAAAATTTTTTCATCGGGACTGACTCCTGACTCCTGACTTCTCACTGATAACTGATAACTGATAACTGAAATTACACTTCCGATTCTTCTTCTTCAAGGTCTTCCGTGGTTAAGGATTCGTAGGTGGGGCGAGAGGGGGCGCGACGGCCGACATCGACCATCAGATCCACCTCCACATCGCGGGAAGTACCATCGGGGGCATTTTCCACCTTGTGAACGGCGATATCGAGGCCGAGGGATTGCAATTCTCGCATCAAAACCTTAAAGGATTCTGGCGTACCCGGGCGGGGGATCGGCTTGCCTTTTACGATCGCATTTAAAGCCTCATTCCGTCCTTGCATATCGTCGGATTTCACCGTTAGCAATTCCTGCAAGGTATAGGCCGCCCCGTAGGCCTCCAGGGCCCAGACTTCCATTTCTCCGAAACGCTGCCCCCCCTGTTGAGCTTTACCGCCCAAGGGTTGCTGAGTAACCAAGGAGTAGGGACCGGTAGAACGGGCGTGAATCTTATCATCAACTAGGTGAACCAGTTTTAACATATAGGCCATACCGACGGTAACGGGACGGTCAAAGGGTTCGCCGGTGCGACCATCGTAGACGGTGACTTTACCCGCGTGTTCTTCTTTGAACACCCAATCGCGATTAGGTTTTTTCGAGGCATTTTCGAGCAATCCGTGGACGGTTAAACGGCTGGCTTCTTCCCCATACATTTCGTCAAAGGGAGTAATCTTAAAGCGCACGCCCAGATTTTCGCCGGCCCAACCCAGTAAACATTCAAACACCTGACCGACGTTCATGCGACTGGGAACCCCTAGGGGATTGAGAACGATATCGACGGGGCGACCATCGGGTAGGTAGGGCATATCTTCTAGGGGCAGAATCCGAGAAATAATCCCTTTATTGCCGTGACGACCCGCCATTTTATCGCCCACTTGGATTTTGCGTTTTTGGGCAACGTAAACCCGCACCACCATATTAGCCCCGGGGGGTAATTCATCCCCCTGTTCGCGGGTAAATACCCGCACATCTACTACCCGACCTTTTTCGCCGTTGGGGACGCGTAGGGAGTTATCGCGTACATCCCGTGCCTTTTCGCCGAAAATTGCCCGCAGTAGTTTTTCTTCAGGAGGTTGGTCTGATTCGCCTTTCGGGGTGACTTTCCCGACGAGGATATCGCTGGCTTCTACCCAGGCACCGACGCGAATAATGCCGCGTTCATCGAGGTTTCGCAGGGCATCTTCACCGACGTTGGGAATTTCCCTGGTGATTTCCTCAGGTCCAAGTTTAGTTTGACGGGCTTCGATTTCGTATTTTTCGATGTGGATACTGGTATAGACATCTTGTGCCACCAGTCTTTCACTGATTAAAATCGCGTCTTCGTAGTTATAGCCTTCCCAGGGCATATAGGCGACGAGGATATTCTGTCCGAGGGCGATTTCTCCTCCTTCGGTGGCGGAACCATCGGCGAGGATCTGCCCGGGGACAACCTGTTCCCCTTGATAGACTAAAGGACGCTGATTTAGGCAGGTATCTTGGTTAGAGCGTTGATATTTCTGAATTTCGTACTCGATCTCGCTCTTACCAAAAATCTCTTTGTCTTCATCCGCCACTTTGATGCGAATCCGGTTAGCATCGACGTAGGAAACGACCCCATTGGTACGCGAAACGATGACCATGCCGGAGTCGCGAGCGGCCTGTGCTTCCAATCCGGTCCCCACAAGGGGACGTTCGGGACGCAGCAGGGGAACCGCTTGTCGTTGCATATTAGAACCCATGAGGGCGCGGTTAGCGTCGTCGTGTTCAAGGAAGGGAATCAGGGAAGTGGCCACCGAGACAATTTGGACGGGGGAAACGCAAACGTAGTCCACTTGTTCGGGGGAAGTGGTGGAGAATTCCTGCCGATAGCGCACTGGGATAGTTTCGCCGAGGATATAACCATTTTCATCGGTGGCCACATCTCCCGGCGCTACCCGCAGATCGTCTTCTTCGTCGGCGGTTAGGTATTTAACGGGGAGATCATAGCGTACTCGGCCATTTTCCACCACATAACAGGGGGTTTCAATAAAACCGTAGTCGTTGACGCGAGCGTAGGTGGCCAGGGAACCGATTAAACCGGCGTTGGGGCCTTCTGGGGTTTCCACGGGACAGATGCGACCGTGGTGGGAGGGGTGAATGTCGCGCACGGCAAAACCGGCCCGTTCCCTGGTGAGACCGCCGGGTCCAAGGGCGGAAATGCGGCGTTTATGGGTCAATTCCGCTAGGGGGTTGGTTTGATCCATGAACTGGGAGAGTTGCGAGGAACCAAAGAATTCTTTAATCGCGGCTACTAGGGGTTTCGGGTTGACTAGGGAAGCGGGGGTGAGGTTTTGGGATTCGCTGACGGTCATCCGTTCCCGAATGATTCTTTCTAAGCGGTTTAAACCTACTCGCACTTGGTTTTGTAGCAGTTCACCCACGGAACGGACGCGACGGTTGCCGAGGTGGTCGATATCGTCGGTGTTGCCGATGTCAAATTCTAGGTTAATTAGGTAGTCGATCGCCGCTAAGATGTCGGTGGTGGTGAGAACGCGCTGGTTATCGGGGACGTTGAGGCGTAGTTTTTTGTTGAGTTTATAACGACCAACGCGCCCGAGATCGTAGCGTTTATTGTCAAAAAAGCGCGATTCGAGCAGTTGTTGCCCGCCGGTGACGGTGGGAGGTTCCCCGGGGCGTAGTTTGCGGTACAGGTCGAGGAGTGCCTCTTCTTCGCTGGGATTGCCTTCTTTGTCGAGGGTTTTTTGGTAAAATTCGGGATGGCGTAGGGAGTCAAAGATTTCGTTATCGCTCAATCCGATCGCTTTCAGAAGAACTTGGGCGGATAATTTGCGGGTTTTGTCGATTCTGACCCAGACTAAGCCGTTTTTGTCGGTTTCAAATTTTAACCAAGCTCCTCGGTTGGGAATCAGGGAAGCGGAGTAGGTGCGGCGACCGTTTTTGTCGATTTCGGCTTTGTAGTAAACACCGGGAGAACGGACGATCTGATTGACGATGACTCGTTCGGCACCGTTAATGATAAAGGTTCCCCGTTCGGTCATCAGGGGTAAATCGCCGATAAAGACTTCCTGTTCGATGTTTTCTCCCGTTTCTTTGTTGATTAAACGGGTGGGAACGTACATCTGAACGGAATAGGTGCTATCGCGTCGTTTGGCTTCATCGACGTTGTATTTCGGTTCTTTGAGTCTGTAGTCCTGGCCGAGGAAATGTAGTTCTAATTTACCTGTATAGTCGCTGATGGGGGAAAAGCTATTCAGTTCCTCGATTAGTCCTTCTTCCAAAAACCACCGAAAACTGGAGTGTTGGATTTCGATGAGGTCGGGTAAGAGATTAAAGGTAAGATTGTTCATAGGGTTACAAGGGCTGATGACACGATAGCGACGGTCGGATATCAGTGAGCGGTGAGGGGATGGGTGATGGGGTTTTGGGGTGTTGGGATTTTAGGGTTTTAGTTGAATTCCCCCATTTCCCCATTCCCTGCTCTGTGCTAATAAACTATGTTTTTTAACTGGGGAGTTGAAATAAGTTGCGGGCGTTGTGGGTGGTTTGTTCGGCTAGGGTTTCGACCGGATAGCCGCGCAGACGGGCGACGGTTTCGGCCACATGGAAGACGAAAGAGGGTTCACAGGGTTTACCGCGGTGGGGATTGGGGGAGAGAAAGGGGCAATCGGTTTCGATCAGTAGGCGATCGCTGGGGACAATTTGGGCGGCAGCTTGCACGGTTTTACTGTTTTTGAAGGTGACAATGCCGCTAAAGCTGATGTAAAAACCCAAATCTAAAAACCATTGAGTTTCTTCGGGGTTGCCAGTCCAGCAGTGCATCACGCCGCGAATTTTGCCCACTTGTTGCCGAAAGGCGATGATTTCCTCCCGCATGACCGGGGCCGCATCTCGACAATGGATAATCACGGGTTTATCGAGACGATGGGCGATTTCTAATTGCGTCCAAAAGACCTGTTTTTGCTGCTCTTGATTATCCGCTTTATAGAAATCTAAACCCATTTCCCCAATCGCCACAACGCGCCGATCAGATCGGGCTAGGGATTCGATCTGATCGGCACTATTATCTCGCCATTTTTGGGCATCTAGGGGATGTAAACCGACGGCGAAGGAAATTTCCTCAAATTGATCGGCAATGGCTTTAATCGCCGCAAACTCTTCTGGTTCGACACAGGAATGAACCAGATGAACGACTCCCACACTTCGCCAACGTTCGGAGATAGCGGGCAAGTCGGCTTGCAAAACGTCAAAGTTCAGATGAACGTGCGTATCTATTAATTGCATCGACCCCCGATCGCTTGTTGCGTCTGTCCTGATTACAGCTTACTTGTTTCTTAGGAAGCTTGGCTAACTTTTTGCAAGGCTTTGGCTAAACCAGCTTTTTTTCTAGCGCCGTTGTTCCGGTGCAAGACGTTGCGCTTGACGGCTTTATCGATTTTACTGTAAGCTTCTGATAGAGCTTGTTGGGCGCTTTCTAGCCCTTCTGGGCTAGGGTTGGCTCCGTAGGCCGAGACAGCGACAAGACATTTTTTGATCAGGGTTCTTACGGCTGACTTGTACGCTTTGTTGCGTAGACGATTTCTTTCGGAGATTTGGACTCGTTTGAGTGCAGACTTTGTATTAGCCACAGTCGTTTCTTGTTCTCAATACTGGTATGGTTAATCGGGACACAGACAAACCATCATAACAGATTTGTGCTATTTGTTGCAAGAGTTTTCCGGACAAGAGTGGGGCAACCCCAGAGACGGGGAAGGATTGAGGTTTAAGGGGACTGCCAAACCTCAATTCAGGTTTAGGGGATTTTGCCGTGACTGTGCCGATAACTATCGCCAAACTTGTCCCCAGTGACTAAAGTGTGCTATAAGCAGTCAGACCGTGCCATGGTCTTTATTCTTTCCGATTAGGTAAATTACTGATGACTGAAGCTAAACGCGCCCTCATTACCGGCATCACCGGTCAAGATGGTTCCTATCTGAGCGAATTATTATT
>NZ_JADBTB010000176.1:0-4228 GCF_020246405.1 Microcystis sp. M083S1 | reverse complement strand
GAATAAATCTAAAAACCTTGCTGGATAAGACTTTTAGCCTTTTTTGAAATCCAAAAGTACCAGATATGGGAGTGATCAGGGGGAAATTCAGCTACTTTTTCCCTGAAAATTAGGTAATTGACCCCCTCAAAATCGGTAAAGTTGCGGGAATCGATCGAACCCTGAAGGAAGATAGGGAATAAACGACAGAGACAAAAAAGACTATGGGCAAACCGACTGGCTTTATCGAATTCCTGCGTGAACTTCCTTCCGAACTTACCCCCCTCGATCGCCTTCATAATTGGGATGAGTTTCATCTTCCCATGCCAGAAGATAAACTCCGCAATCAGGCAGCCCGTTGTATGGATTGTGGCACACCATTTTGTCACACGGGAACCCTAATTAGTGGCATGGCCAGTGGTTGCCCGATTAATAACCTGATTCCCGAATGGAATGATTTAATCTATCGAGGATTGTGGCGAGAAGCCCTCGATCGCCTCCATAAAACCAATAATTTCCCCGAATTTACCGGTAGAGTCTGCCCCGCCCCCTGTGAGGGTTCCTGTGTTCTCGGTATTCATAATCCCCCCGTTACGATCAAAAATATTGAATGTTCGATTATTGACAAAGGTTGGGAATCTGGGTGGATTACTGCCAATCCCCCCGCCATCCGTACCGGCAAAAAAGTGGCCGTGATCGGTTCTGGACCTGCTGGATTAGCAGCCGCCGACCAGTTAAATAAAGCCGGTCACTGGGTGACAGTTTATGAACGGGCCGATCGCCCCGGGGGACTATTAATGTACGGTATCCCCAACATGAAGTTAGATAAGGAAGAAGTGGTTCTGCGTCGTCTCCAGATGCTCGAACAGGAAGAGGTAAAAATGGTCTGTAACACGGAAGTGGGCAAGGATATCAGCAGCCAAGACCTATTAAACGAATACGATGCCGTGGTTATCTGTACCGGGGCCACCAAACCCCGGGATTTAAACATCGAAGGTCGCCACTTAAAGGGCATTCACTTCGCCATGGAGTTTCTCACCGCTAATACAAAGGCACTATTAGACGGACAGCCGGGGGAGGATTTTATCTCGGCCGCGGGTAAAGACGTGGTAATTATCGGCGGTGGTGACACGGGAACCGACTGTGTGGGGACTTCCCTGCGTCATAACTGCCGTAGCGTCACCCAATTAGAAATTATGCCGCAACCGCCCCGAGAACGGGCCGCCGATAATCCCTGGCCCGAATGGCCGAAAACCTACCGTCTGGACTATGGACAAGAGGAAGCAGCCGCGCGTTTTGGTGATGACCCCCGGGTTTATACCACCACGGCGACTAAATTCGAGGGGGATAGCGAGGGTAACGTCACAGGGATCCACACGGTACAGGTGGAATGGCAACGCAACGAAAAAGGGCAGTTTATCCCCCAACCGGTAGCAGGAACGGAAAAAGTCATCCCGACGCAATTAGTTCTATTGGCCATGGGATTTTTGGGACCAGAACAGCCTTTACTCGATGATTTAGGCTTAGAAAAGGATGCCCGCAGCAATATCAAGGCCGAACACGGTCAATTTGCCACTAGCTTACCGAAAGTGTTCGCCGCAGGAGATTGTCGTCGTGGTCAAAGTTTGGTAGTTTGGGCGATTAATGAAGGTCGCGGGGCCGCCAGGGAATGCGATCGCTTTTTGATGGGGGCGACGGATTTACCTTAGACCAGTAGTTAGGACTTGCGGCAAAAAGTTTTTTGTGGGGGCGGGGTGTGGGGTGTGGGGTGTAGGGTTTTACCGATTTTCAGGGAAAAAGTCCCTGAATTTTCCCCCCGATCACTCCCAGATGCGGTACTTTTTGATTTCTAAAAGGTCTAAAAGTCTTACCCAACAAGGTTTTTAGATTTATTCAGCCAGCCATAGTTACTCCCGCCATTGTCCTGACTTGCTGGGGGTGTTTTCCCCTGGTTATAGTCAGGGCCAAAAAGAGGCCTCAGCCATAGCCATCAAAACCGAACCGCCGGTCAAACCTTCTCAATCTGAAGAGGAGGAGCGAGGAAACAATTGTCCCTATTGCCTATCTAGACAATTGCTCCCTGTTTAAACCGTTGCCGCCGATGAATCAAGCACCACCTGTTCATTGGTGGGTAACTCCAGACAATAACCCGCACCGTAAACGGTTTTAATATAGCGAGGGTGGCGGGGATCGGGTTCTAGTTTCGTTCTCAGATGGCGAATATGAACGCGAATAGTCTCGATATCATCATCGGGATCGTATCCCCAGACCTCCTTGAGAATATCACTAGGGGAAACGGTTTGACCGTGACGTTGGAGAAGACAGTGGAGTAACTCGAATTCTAGATGGGTTAACTTGACCACACTTTCAAACCAGACCGCCTCAAAACGTTCGGGAACCAGGGTTAAAGGTCCAAAACTGAGTATTTCTGAGTGTTTAGCGGCTTGGGGAATGCGATCGGTGCGTCTGAGGAGAGCGCGTACCCTAGCTAACATTTCCTCCACCTCGAAAGGTTTGGTCAGGTAATCATCGGCACCGGCGTTAAAACCTTCCACTTTATCTTGGGTTTGTCCTAAGGCTGTGAGCATCAAAATCGGGATGTCGGACGTGCGTTCATCTCGTCGCAAACGCTGACAGACGGTAAAACCATCGACTTTGGGCAGCATTAAATCCAGCATGATTAAATCGGGTTGTAACTGGACGGCCAAGGCCTGGCCTTTAATCCCGTCCTCTGCGGGATTAACGTCATAACCCGCCATCTCCAAGTTGATGGAGACTAATTCCGCGATTGCAGGATCATCATCGATTACAAGTATTCGGGGCATTACCAGAGTGTTATGACTAACGGTTTGGGTAGGGAGTTGCTAAATGTGTTCTCGCTGACATCGCAACTAGGGCTTTGTCTCTCAAGGGCTTGAGTTTAGCACAACATAAAGAATCCTGTACTGATTATAAGCATGATTGCTAAATTCGGTTTTAATTTGTGAAATTTTGCTGATATAAGTCTCGTGAATGTTAAGAATTGCTAAGAAGCGTGAAGAATGTCGAGCAAGAATTGATATTGGTGCTAGATTATACCATCTCTCTCCCCAAGATCAACTAGGAAGCAGTTTTTCACTAATCTTTACAATTGCGCCATCTCGATCGATACCGGTTTTAACTGGCGGTCAAGTCCTGCTAGAGCTAAATTTCTCCCCTAAGCTCCCCCAGAGGTACTGTAAAAATTCTTAATAAAATTACCGATCGATTCAGTTTAATCTACCAAAATAGACGGTTTTAGTAAGCATCTGTAACGAACCCGATCCATTCTACTCATCCAAACAGGTGATCATAATATGAGCGTTAATTTATCAACTCAACTGCGGGAAGGCACGAAAAAATCCCACACCATGGCAGAAAACGTCGGTTTTGTCAAGTGTTTTCTCAAAGGCGTGGTAGAAAAAACTTCCTATCGCAAACTGGTGGCTAACCTCTACTTCGTCTATTCGGCCATGGAGGAGGAGATGGAAAAACTTCGTAGTCATCCCGTCGTTTCTAAAATCTGTTTTCCTGAACTCAATCGTAAAAATACGCTGGAACAGGATTTATATTTTTATTACGGTCCCAATTGGCGCAACGAGATCGCTTTATCTCCCGCAGGTCAGGCCTACGTTAACCGGATTCGGGAAATCGCCACAACAGAACCCGAATTATTAGTCGCTCATTCCTATACCCGTTATCTCGGCGATCTGTCCGGGGGGCAAATCTTGAAAAAAATCGCCGAAAAAGCGATGAATCTGGAAACTGGTGGCACGGCTTTCTATGATTTCAAAGATATTTCCGACGAAAAAGCCTATAAAAACCACTATCGTCAAACCCTCGACGAGTTACCAGTGGATCAAGCCATGGCTGATCGCATTGTCACCGAAGCTAACGCCGCTTTTGGCATGAACATGAAAATGTTCCAAGAGTTGGAAGGTAATCTGATCAAAGCGATCGGAATTATGCTCTTTAATACTCTCACCCGTCGTCGCACCACCAGCAGCACCGAAACTGGATTGGCTACCGCCGAATAGTAGTCAAGAAAACCAAAAAAAACGGAAATTCTAGAATTGGGGTAATGGTCAGCCTTGACATCCTCGCCGCCCTAAAAGTGCGGCGATTCCTAAACCTCACGATTTAAGTTTCTGCTTCCACCACCGTCGCATACCACAGTTAAAAAACCATGTACTGTCTTACACAGAGTCCACAGACTTTCGCCCCATTTCAG
>NZ_JADBTB010000175.1:0-23641 GCF_020246405.1 Microcystis sp. M083S1 | reverse complement strand
CCTCTAAAATAATTGGTTTCTCTGGTACTTGACGCTTAGAGCTTTTACCTATAGGAGCATTCCCCTATAGAACCCCATAACTCTAGTTTTCAAGGTGCGTTCATCCTGCGATGACTGGGTTTTTTAAGCGGTTGCTTACCCGGCCCGCTATTCTTAATATCATACATCACATAAAGTCGCCCTAAAAGGGCGAGGCTTTAAACCCAATTTTTCGGTAAAAAATCTTGTGACCTTCGAGCGCGATAATTCCCAAACCACCTCGCGAGTCATTGCCGCTAACTCGCGCTTTGCCAATACCTATTATGCCATTCTAGGACTACATCCGAGTGCCTCGGTGATCGAAGTGCGACGAGCCTATCGGGAACTGAGCAAACGATACCACCCCGATACTACCGAACTCAGCCCCGAAGTGGCAACGGTTAAATTCCAGCGTCTTAACGAAGCTTATGCCACCCTGAGTAATCCCGATCGCCGTTCCCTGTATGATTTACAGATAGGTTACTCGCGCTGGAATGTCATCCAAACTATCCCCGATGGCGATCAACCCATAGCTAATCGTAGCGCCTATCTCGATCCGACCGATCGCCCCCTATCTTCGGGAGAGATTTTTGCTTTGTTTATCTTGGCACTCACCCTGCTGGGCTGCTTGTTACTAGCGGTGATTATTGCTATGCTTCGAGGAGAGAATGCTGTCACTGTAGCCCAATTATTTTTGATTTAGATGCGATGAAGATTCCCACTGCTGATACTCCCCTCTATAATCATCCCTTACCGGCGATCGAAGCATGGCTAGTTAAGTTAGGTTGTCGGAAAAATACCGAGAATATCCACTGTTGGACTGTGGAAAAACCGACATGGAAGGCGGAAATCTGCCTCGACATCGAAGAAATCACCGTTCGTTACTTTCGGGCAGCAAATGACGGCAGTGATATCAATCGCGCTTTTAAATACTCCCTTAGTCGCCAAGATATCGAATCGGCGGTTTTTTCTGGTCCCTAATCATTAGCCAAACTTTTGACTATCTAGGGCTTGCTGAATAAATCTAAAAACCTTGCTGGATAAGACTTTTAGACTTTTTGTCAATCCAAAAGTACCGGACCTGGGAGTGAGCGGGGGGAAAATTCAGGTACTTTTTCCCTGAAAATTAGGTAATTGACCCCCTCAAAATCGGTAAAACCCTACACCCCACACCCCACACCCCACACCCTGCCCCCACGAAAAACTTTTTGCCGCAAACCCTATCTAAGATTACTCGTTAAGACAGCACCGGAGTTGGCAGCAGGGAAAGCTAGTCCGAGCATTTGTACTAAATTTGTCGAGATGCGCTGTCAATCCAGTACACTTGTTCAGCTTGAAATCAAAGCTCCCCCACAACTGGAACCGCTGCCGGCAGTGCAACCGTAGCAATAGGAAGCGGTTTGTACCTCTGCAATTAGATCTAAACTATCCGCTTGTAATAAATCCGACAGGGTTAATTTTTGGTCTTGACCGGTGCAAGCGGCCAGATCTTCCATCTGATTAAAATCGCAGTCATAGATATTACCCAAATAATCGATCGAAAGCTGATTACGACACATCAAATGCTCGACAGTATCGCCATTAAAATGGTCTTCGAGGAATTGAAGATAGGGTTGATAGAGTTGCCGGTGTTCCAGATGGAAACGGGTTCTTCCGACGGGTAAGTTAGTGATAGTAAACAGATTGTTAAAAGAAATATTAAAATGTTCTTGCAAGAACTTTTTGTAATCCCGTGTTAGGGATACCTGATCCGGTGTAAGAGAAAAATTCTCTGACTTAGGAATCTGGGGATTATAGACTAAATCCACAATCAAATTCGGCTCTTGAGCGTAGCCGAGACGGTTCAACCATTGTAAAGCGGCGATTGATCGATCATAGACTCCCAAACCGCGCATTTTATCCACATTATCGGCAAGATAACAGGGTAAAGAAGCCACCACCCGCAGCTGATGGCCCGCGCAATATTCAGGAATATCAGTAAATCCTTTCTCGAAATAAATAGTTAAATTCGAGCGCACAATTACCTGTTTCCCAGCTTTTCTAGAGATTTCCACAATCGGCTTAAAACCGTAGAGCATTTCTGGGGCGCCGCCGGTCAGATCGACGGTTTTAATTTGGGGAAATCTTGCGATCAGTTCGATAATTTGTTCGCACACTTCTGGAGTCATTTCTTCGGAGCGAACTGGACTTGCTTCCACATGACAATGGCTACAAGCAAGGTTACATTTTTTTCCCAAATTAATTTGCAGAACCGAGATTTTTTGCTTAGTTAAAGGAGTTTTTATTTTCTCAACAAAAGGGGTCATGGGAGAGTAAACAGTAAACAGTGAACAGTAAACAGTGACCAATCACTAATCAATGATAACTGATAATGGATGAGTTTTTTGTCAATGGGTAACTCCTAACTCAGATAAACTTGATTTTTCTCTTAGTTGCCAGGGGATAGATCAGAAAGATTAGCTGATTTTTCTTGCCAATCTTGACCAATTTTAATCGTCACATCAGAAGCGAGATTTCCCGTACTTTCCACCAAAACTTCCCCGACACCAAGGCTATTATGCAGGGCAGCAGCCAGGGAATCATCCCCTTTTTGAGCAATAATTTTGGTAGTTTCTAGAATTGGCGATGAAGACTTAGAGACAAAAACATTTTCATAACCAAACGAGCGCAGATATCTGACTAGAGTTTGCACCGCTTCTGGATTATCGATGCTATCTTCCACAGCTATGCGAGTCGGTTGCGTGGTTTCTTCGATGTCAGCGATAAAAGAGCCGTGGTTAAAATGTTGAGCCACTAGCTCTTGAATTTTACTTTGATTGGGCAACCAATAACTGATCCCTTGCCGACCATCACCATTAAAGTCTCCTGGTAGCAGTAGCATCTGCACATCAGCGCGCTGAGTTTTGGAGGCAAAACCAGCTAGGGCGAGTAACTCCTCTAAACTGAGATTAGTATCGATATGGGTGCGGATAACCTCGATAATATCGGGAATTTTCAGTAAAGTTGCTGGTTTTAGGGTTTGTTCTACTAAGGACCGCATTAATTGCTGTTGTCGTTGGATACGACCGATATCGCCGTTAGCATCGTAACGAAAACGGGCAAACTGGAGGAATTTCTCGCCGTTGAGGTGTTGTTCCCCTTTTTTCAGGTCAATGTAGAGGTGTTGACTAAAATCTTGATACTTCATGTCTTTGGGAACATATACCGTCACCCCCCCCAAAGCATCAATTAATTTTTCCACACCCTGCACATTAATGCGAACATAGCGATCGATAGCCACTCCGTCCAAAAGATGACTAACCGTTTCCGCCGTTAAAGCCGGTCCACCGAGGGCGTTAGCTTCATTGATTTTTTTCTCCCCGTAACCCTCGATATCGGCGCGGGTATCCCGGGGGATGGAAAGCATGGTTAACTTCTGTCTTTGGGGGTCAAAACGCAGTAACAGCATGGTATCGGTTAAACCATCCAAGGAATTAACCGGGGCATGATAACCCAGATCTGGGGTTTGTGCCTCCTTGACATCGGATGTCAACACTTTCGCGCCAACTACCAGAATATTAACGGGGCGGTTGAGGGCGGGAAGTTGCAGATTTTCATAGGATATGGCCTGTTGATTGTTAAAAGCGGCGGCTTCTTCGGGACTAAGAGCAGCTTGTCGCAAAGGTGTGGAGGAGAGAGACACAGCTAACATAGCCCCCGCCGTAGCGGAAACTAGGGCGCAGCCAGTTAAGCCTAGGGCTGTCAGGAACCATTTACCCGACAATCGCCGCTTTTTAACAGGTTTAGCCGCTAATTTGCTTGATTTTCCGCTTTTAAGCCTTGATTTCGTCTTATTAACCACAAATTGCCTCACACAATCACTAAATATCTCCCTAAAACCATATTTAAAGAGATAAACTATTTGTTTTCTCAGATAACCGGAAAAGATTATTAAACTAATCGGGTTTTCTAGAGAGTTAGCAGATAATATAGCAGAATTTTTCCTTATAGTTCTTCGGCATCGCAATTTTGTCGAAATATCTAGGGTTTGTTTCGTGGGAGCGGGGTGTGGGAATTATGAATTATGAATTATGAATTGGGAAGCGGGGAAGCGGGGAAGCGGGGAAGTGGGGGAGTGGGGGAGTGGGGGAGTGGGGAAATTGAACTAAAACCGCAACATCCCAACCCCTAAAACCTGTCTCGGAGTCTCCTCATTGGCTGATTTTTTTGTGCAGAAATAACTTTTGTGGTCGATTAAATAACCGATTGATCAACCAACCGTCGGTTTTTTGCAGACGATAACCGCTACTTAAGTACAGTGACTGGGCTGCTAGATTATTATCGAGAACATGGAGGGAAAGTTCCTCAAAACCCCATTCTCTAGCGATCTGTTCACACTTGAGCAGCAATCTCCGGGCCAGACCGGCACGCCGGCGATCGGGACTAACGGCTAAATTAGAAATATAAGGAATGGGAACAGCTAAAAAAGAACTGGATTTTAAGCTGATTTCCGCCGTAGCGACAATAACTTCCTGAGGACCCGTGGCGGTGACACTGGTTTGACTGACTACCAGACAGTGATAGTAAGGGGTATCACCGCGTAATCGTCCCCGTAAGTCCTCGTAAATGCCTAATTTAAAGATAGGACGCAGAAAAGACCAATAATTGGCCGTGGGGAAAAAACTATCGGCGATAATCTCCGCCAAGCTTTTGAGATCTTGGCTTTGGGCCAAACGCACCTCGACGGTAATGGCGGCAGTGTCACCGGTCGCTTCCGAGTCGGAGGGATGAGACAATAGGTATGAGATAAAACAGGAGTCCACTTTAATCACAGGAGTCGGCAGGGAAGATGGGGATGGCAGTCCTTATCTGGGAAAGGTAAATAGGGGTGGGAGCTAGTTGGGAGAATCAAGCATCTATCTTAAGGAGAATCCCGCAATTTTTCAAGACTACTGAATCAAAATCTCATCTATTCTACTGCCTATAGCCCCAGTTGGGGGAAAGACCGCTATTTTTCGGGAATTTTTTTTGATCGCCGGGCCATGGTTAAGATGGAATGATGCTGGTCAGAACTAATCTCTTTCTTTTTGGGTCAATTAACTATATTCTTTAATCTAATCTATCCTCCTATCCTCTCTATGATCAAAGAAATTTCCGCTTATTTGCAAGTGTTCCGCAGTCAAAAAATGGCGGCTTTGTTATTCTTAGGTTTTGCTTCCGGATTGCCCTTATTTCTCACCAGTCGCACCCTGCAAGCTTGGATGACCACCGAAGGAGTTGATCTGAAATCGATCGGTTTATTTAGTTTAGTTACCCTCCCCTACTCTCTCAAATTTCTTTGGTCTCCCTTGCTCGATCGCTATGTTCCTCCTTTTCTTGGTCGTCGTCGCGGTTGGATTTTAATCGCTCAAGTTTGTTTAACTTTAGCGATTGGTTTTATGGCTTTTCAACAACCAAAACAATCTTTGGAATTATTGGCAATTAATGCTTTACTGATCGCTTTTTTTAGTGCCACTCAAGATATTGCCTACGATGCCTATCGCACAGATATTTTAGAAAAATGGGAGATGGGTGCCGGGGTAGCGATCGGGGTTTTAGGTTATCGTTTGGCTTTAATTTTAACCGGTTCGATCGCTTTAATTTTAGCCGATCACTTTCCCTGGCCTCTCGTCTATCTTTTCCTGGCTGGATTGATGGCTTTAACGATTATTTGGTCTTTTTTCGCCCCGGCTACTCCCCCTAGGGATGATACTCCTCAAACCCTTTTAGAGGCGGTTTGGTTGCCTTTCCAAGAGTTTTTTCAACGCTATCAAATAGGTCAAGGAATCGGCATTCTCGCCTTTATTGTTCTCTATCGTTTAGGGGATGCTTTAGTTAATAATATGGTGACTCCTTTTCTCTTAAAAACTGGTTTCAGTCAAACCGATATCGGGGCGATCCAAGGCGGCATGGGCATGATAGCAACTATGGTGGGAGTTTTATTAGGTGGCTCCCTGTTAAGTCGTTGGGGAATTAATCGATCGCTCTGGATTTTTGGCGGCTTGCAAGCTATTAGTAATTTAGTCTATTTTATTTTAGCAAATTTAGGGCAAAATTATCCTTTTATGGTCTTAGCTATTAATATTGAAAACTTCTGCGGTGGCTTAGTCACTGCCGCTTTTGTGGCTTTTTTAATGAGTCTTTGTAATGCTCGTTTTACCGCTACTCAGTTCGCCCTCTTATCGAGTTTAATGGCTTTTAGTCGCGATATTTTAGTAGCTCCCGCTGGACTTTTAGCCGAGGCGATCGGTTGGCAGTGGTTCTTTTTAATCACGGTAATTGCCGCTTTACCCGGGTTAGCTTTATTACCTTTATTTGCTCCCTGGCAAGAGCCGAATTAGGCTAATTTATGAGCTAGAGAACGATAATTTATTCCTCCGATTTCACTCGCATAACTACTAAAGTCATATCGTCACTACTGTCATTTCCTAAACCGGTAAAAGCGGCAACTTTCCCAAATAAATATTCCAGAATCTGTTCGGGATCGGTGTACTGTTGACAGGCTTCTTTAACTGCCGATAGCCAATTTTTCTGATCAAATCTTTCCCCTTTCGAGTTGACTGCATCGGTAAAGCCATCGGTATAATAGATCAGCGTATCTCCCGCTTCTAATTGCACTTGGGCATCATCATAGATAGAATCGGCCTCTAAACCAACTAATGTCCCTTCCGTGTCAAGAGACTCTAACTCTGCCGTTTTAGCCCGCCACCAGAGGGTGGGATAATGGGCAGCATTACTGTAGCCAAGACGCTGCGTCAGTGGATCATACTCGGAATAAAATAATGTCACGAAACGATGAGAATTATCGAGATCGGCATACATAACCCGATTGAGATGACGCAAAATCTGGGCCGGGGAGTGACGATTTAACACTTCCGCTCGCAACATTCCCCGGGTCATGGTCATCAATAATCCTGCTGGGACACCTTTACCCATGACATCACCGATGACTATACTCCAAGGAGCGCTACTGGCTTCCCTTTCCGCCTCCGTTGCCGGTTTAAATTGATCGTAGTTGCAGGGGATAAAATCATAATAATCGCCACCAACGCGATTAGCCGTTTTGCAGTGGGCTGCCAATTCTACCCCCTGAATTTTCGGACATTGCCGGGGTAAAAGACGATTTTGGATTTCGGAAGCGATTTCTAACTCTCGATCCTGACGTTCCTTGGCCCGTAATTCGATCGTTAATTCATTATTAGCTATAGCTACCGCCGTTTGATCCGCCACTAGCTGCAACAGTTTACGACGGGTGGGGGTCCAACCATAATCGGGATCGCGACTGAAAACGTATAAACGTCCCCGCTCACTATTTTTTACTAAAACAGGCGTACTATAAACCTGCGTACCCTGTCCGAGAGTTTGCCGGATCTGATGGTCGAGACTGTCGAGAAGCGATCGATTATTTTTGTTCTCAAGTGTCGCTTCTTGGTTTAATTGTCGGATAATTGCCTCTAATTGTCGGCGTAGTTCCCCATTAATTTGATTATCTTGGCAATGGAGTTGATCGAGCGCCACTTGACCGTTATTTTTGCTCAAAATCAACGCTCCTCCCTCCGCATCCGCCACTCGTGCGGCCATCAAGGGGGTAAGATCGAGGAATTGGTTTAAATTATTGAAACTCCGCAGGGCAAAACCGAGGGAACTTAAGAGATTTTGAACTTTGTTTTGTTCGCGATATAAACTAGCGACTAACTCTTTTAAGGCTAAAATTGGCTTGATATCGGTACTGTGATCGCCCATATTGACGGTGGCAGTGGTGAGGGTATCGCTCGGTTCCGGCTCAGAAAGCATAAAATGATTTTTGTGGCGGTGACATGATTATAGCTAGATGGTCATTGGCTTATGACCTGTTTAAGTTTAACAGTATAGTCGATCTTTTCCTGACTGCCACAATTTAATCCCGATGTTTTACTATTTCTGTTTTTTCACACCTAAGACTGAGGCTGATAGCTTGACCTTATAATAATTAGAAGTATTTAACTTGATCCATTGACTTTATGACCTTGCCTCTCGATGTTCCCACGGCGATTAATCAACGTCGTTCTATTAAAAATTTTACCACCGATCCGATCGCTCCGGAACTGCTGAAAACCCTAGTAGAATTAACCGTTGCCGCACCTAGTAGTTTCAACATCCAAGATTGGCGAATTATTTTAGTACAAGATGAGGCACAAAAGGCCGCTTTAGCCGAGGCCGCTTGGGGACAAAAGCAAATTATCCAAGCGCCGGTTACTTTTGTTTTCGCTGCCGATGCTGCCGCAGGAGGAGGAGATCTAACTCCTATCTATGAACAGGCTCTCAGTACAGGTGCCTGGAGCGAAGGCACGGTAAAATATTTCAAACAGGCAATCCCGGGATTTCAAAAGGATTTGGGCGAAAAAACCCGGGAATACGCGATTAAAGATGCCATGATCGCCGCTACTCATCTGGTTTTAGCTGCCGAAAGTCTCGGTTTATCTAGTTGTTTTCTCAACGGTTGGATCGAGGACAAGGTAAAAGCTGTGATCGGTGCTGCCGATCATCCCCATCTGGCGATCGCTGTCGTCGTTCCCATCGGTTACGCAGCGGAACCGCGGCTTAATCCGGGGCGTTTACCCTTAGATTACAATGTTTTTGTGGATCGCTTGGGTAATCCCTATCAAATCTGAACTCTATTAACTGGATTCAATCTTGTTTTAATCGCTGTTTTGACCGGTGGTTGAGTAGTTGCTATCGGTTTCGGTTGGCAGGGGTTGGCGTTGCTGATTTGAGATAGGAAGCTTCTGTCAAACTAACTTTTAGATAGGATGGCACGGTTGACATTCATAGCTTGATTGAGCAACGCCTTGTATTGTGGCAAAATTAACAATTTAATCTGCATCAAGCTGCGCTAATACTGCCGACATCGATCTTAATTTTTTGAAAAGATATAAGGTTAATTATGACATCCCAGATTATCATGTCTAGGATTGACCATCTTTTAGCCTTATCGAGGGATTTCTATGCTGAAAAAATACTCATGGTGGCGGCCACTGACGATTTTATTTGTAATCAGCTGCGGAGTGATCTTAATTTTTGGGAAAACTTTCGCCCAATCCCCAGAGATTAGCCATCCTCTCGACCCCCTCACAGAAAATGAGATTAAAATGGCGGTAACTGTGGTGAAAAAAGACAAATCCCTGACGGAGTTCGCCAGATTTCCTAATATTTCTTTACAAGAACCCGATAAGCAAACTGTTTTAAACTTTAAAAAAGGAGATGCTATTGCTCGTCAGGCTTTTTTAGTAATTCTGGAACCCAGACTGAATAAAACCTATGAGGCTATTGTCGATACCAAAGCGAGTAAAATTCTCTCATGGCAAGAAGTATCGACAGGACAACCACCATTGTTAGATGAAGAATACGAAATTCTCGATCAAGTAGCTAAAGCTGATATTCGTTGGCAAGAAGCTATGAAAAAACGCGGGATTGCTGACTTTGAAAACGTCATCATTGATGGTTGGGCAACCGGGATGATGAGCGAGAAAGAACAAGCATCGGGAAAGCGCTTAATTCGCGGGATTACTTACTATAAAGGCAAGGATCGCAGTAATTATTATGGCGCACCGATCGAAGGTTTGTCGGTGACGGTAGATTTAAATAATCGCCAAGTATTTGAAGTGCGAGATACTGGGATTGTACCTTTCTCAAAAGCTAATTTTGATTATGATGAAAAAACCCTTTCACCCCTTCAAAAAGCCCTAAAACCTTTAATAATTCAACAACCGCAAGGGACAACTTTTCAGATTAGGGGTAACGAAGTTAGCTGGCAAAATTGGAAATTTCGTTATCTCATGCACCCAAGAGAGGGGTTAGTTCTTTATCTAGTTACCTACAATGATAAAGGTAAAGATAGAATAATTTTGTATCGTGCAGGACTCTCAGAAATGGTAGTTCCCTACTCCGATACCTCGCGAGAATGGGCGGTTCGTAGTGCTTTTGATGTGGGAGAATATCGTTTTGGTTGGCTATCTACTCCCTTGGATAAAGGTAATGATGTTCCTGAAAATACTGTCTTGTTAAATGCCTTGTTTGCTGATGATAATGGGGAACCTTATCTCGGGAAAAATCTTATCGGTATTTACGAAAAGGATGCGGGAATTCTCTGGCGACATTATGATTTTAACACGGAAACTTTTGAAGGTCGTCGCGCCCGTCAATTAGTGGTTAATACCGTGGCTGCTATCGGTAATTATGACTATGGAATTAACTGGATTTTTCATGAAGATGGTACTTTAGAACAGCGCAGCGATTTAACGGGAATTATGTTAGCTAAAGCGACTCCTAATCTCACTAATTCTCATGAGCATGGCGATAAATTTGGGACATTAGTAGCGGCAAATGTGGAAGCAATTAATCATCAGCATTTCTTAAATTTTCGTCTCGATTTTGATGTGGATGGGGTTAAAAATTCTGTTACTGAAATGAAGGTTTCTACCCGATCACCAGAAAAGAATCCCTTTGGTAATGCCTTCACTATGTCAGAAAGAAATCTTCAGCAAGAATCCGAGGCAATTCGTGATGTGAATTTAGCTGAAAGTCGCGCTTGGATGGTAATGAATAAGAATCAGAAAAACTCCCTAGGAATGCCGACAAGTTATATGTTAATGCCATCGACAAATTCAATTTATTATCCCAATTTCCAAGCTGATTCTCATCAACGGGGTGAATTTGCTACCCATCATTTTTGGGCAACTCGTTACAAAGCGAACGAGCTTTATGCAGCGGGAGATTATCCCAATCAAGGCAAAAAAGGCCGAGGTTTACCGCAATATACTGCTGATAATGAATCTCTCGACAATGAGGATTTAGTTATCTGGTACACCTACGGTGTTACCCATATTCCTCGTCCCGAAGAATGGCCAATTATGACCGTACATCCGGCTGGTTTTAAGATTATGTCTTGGGGTTTCTTTGACCAAAATCCTGTTTTGAATGTCCCGAAAAATAACCTAGAGACTTCTTCTAATTAATTAGGGTCTGCTGAAAAAGTTTTTCGTGGGGGTAGGGTGTGGGGTTTTACCCATTTTCAGGTGGTCAACTACCTAATTTTCAGAGAAAAAGTAACTGAATTTTTCCCCGATCACTCCAATGGTCGGCACTTTTTGGGGGAAAAAAGTCTAAAAACCTTATCCAACAAGGTTTTTAGATTTATTCAGGAAACCCTAATTATTTGTATAAGAAGTCCCTAAGAACCTTATTCATACCAAATCTCAGAACTTCCCGCACATTTTTCGTCTCTAAATAACCATTGTTGAAACACTTGTTCTCTCCCATCATGAGGGGCAACAATCTGATAAACTTTTAGGTATTTTTTAGCAATTCTCTGGCTGCCCTTGCTGGTTAATTTATAACCTAACAAGTTTAAAAAATGACGAATAATCGTCAGAGGACGGGAACTATTAGAGAGGTTAATCTTGGTGATAGTTTTAATCTCGTTACGGTTTTTAATGGCGATTTCGGCCATTTTTTGTAAATCGGCATCATGATTATTTAATTCTCTTTCAGGGTTAGCTAATAATACGGGAATTCCCAACAATTCTAACGTCCCGATAATCACTCCTAATTGACTACTATTAAAATCGGGAATAAATAAACTTCCGTGACCTGATTCTATCAGTTTACGCGCAATTAAAGCATCTCGATCACACAAAAATTGTCGCCCAATTGTCAAAAAGTAATGTAGACGTAGTTCTTGATACCATCCTTGATCATCTTTAATCACTAATTGCGGTGTGACGGGGATTCCATAGCGTTTGTATAGGTCATATTTTCTAAGAATTCTCCTTTCTTTTACTGACTTAACTAACTGTTTTTTTAGCAGACGACACTCTGATTCCGTTATCTCAGCTGCGTTGGCAATCGCATCGCATTCAGAACGATAATTATGTTCCATAATTTCTTCAATTGCTTCCGTTAACTGATTAGTTATCTCTAGTTCTTCTTCCTGATTTCGTTCTTTAATTCTATGACCTTCTGCTTGTAAAATTCCTAGAATTGACTGACGATAATTAAGCATATAAGCATTTACTCGCACGGCCATTTTTGCCCAGCAGAGGAGAGATTCCGCTTGAAAACTTGTATCTAAATCCTCCAGAGATTCTAAATCTGATTGGTGTAGTAAGCGAATATTAACCTCCGTTAATCGGTGTCCAGAGGTGAGAAGTTTCGGGATAGAAGTGGAACCATTACCCACCTGATTAAATCCGTACACTGCTGACCAAATATAACGAGGAATATTCTCTCTAATTCTCCCTAAAAATTGAGCGATAGAAGTGGGAGTTTGAATTCCCTGTGCTAGACACCAAACCGAGGAAAAGTGTTGCTGAATATCAATACTAATTCCCGTTTCAATCGCAGGACTAGCTAGAACTATATCATAGTTAAGTAACAACTGATTTAAATTGCCAATCGCTTGATAGGCAGCGTGACTAGAATCTTGCAATGACTCTGAGTCTATCCGCAGAACTTTCTTATGAGGAAATTGCTTTTTTAGATAAGATTCTAGGGTAATTGTTCCCCATTTGCTAGTTAATTTTTGTGCTGATAGACAAACAAAGGGTTTTCCTCCGTCTTTAATATGTTTGACCAAATCATTAACTAGCCGTTGGGGAGTATTATCGGAGTAGTTATAAACTCGCCAAGCTTCCTGATAACTTGGTTTCCACTCGTTACTAATCAAGAAAGTTTCTAGTTCAATCGCCGCTAGAGAAGTTAAATAATCTAGGGAAATATCACTTAAATCAGCATCAGCAACTAGGACTTTTCCCCCACTGCTGACCACAGTTTGCAGCAGGGACTTTAAAGACTTTAAAATTGCTACACGATTAGCTTTACAAGTATCCCCATTTAACCCATGCCATAGGACTTGTTCGATCTCATCAATAATAATAATAGCTCCTTGCCAATCTTCCGCTTGAAATTTTGCTTGCGATTGGGGATGGAGAGAGTCAATACATAAACCATAACCGTAAATTTGTGCCGCAGGATTATCTCTAATTTTGCTGATATAGTTTAAACCAAAGCGTTGACACAACTCCTCTACCAGTTTCACCCGATGACCAATAACTAAAACTTTTTGTTGATTGGCAACAGCCTGTTTAACTATTTTAGCTAAAAACTCAGTTTTTCCCGTACCTTTAGCAGATTTAATCGCCATTAACTGCGCTGATGTAGGGATAGAAATATCTGGCAAGTAACGGCTATTTAACTCTAGATGAGGTGAGAGAGTTAAACTATTTAAACTCGCTGCTTTCCAAATTTCCCAAGAGGTAGCTTTTTGATAGATTTGTTGAAAGTAATCTTCTCCTCGATTGATTAGTAAATCATCCACCCCTTTACCGTCAGCAGCATCCCAAGTAACTACCTTTACCTCACAGTTAGCCTGACTGAATAGATAACCCATTCTCTGTAAAGCTAAATTAACCGCTTGCTGGGTTTTCGGTTTAGTTTCTTGATCGAAAACTAGATAAATCTTTCGTCCCGAATTAGCTAATTTTTCTAGCTGCGGAATTAGATGAGATTTGCCGATTCTCCTACCTAATTCGTCCTTGGGAGTACGATAACCATTGTGAATCCCGGGTAAGGCAATTGTCACATAACCTGCTGTTAGTAATGCCCCCGCTTTTTTCGCCCCTTCCGTAAGACAAATAGGTATCTCTGGATGTTTCATCACCCAGGACCAAAAACCGAGATCCTCTTGCTTATTATCCACTTCTTCAGTTAAAATACTAACACTGATAGACTGGGCTATTTTTTGCCAAATTTTCAGGGGAATCCGCAAAGCAAAGACTCCCGTAGGGGTTTGGGGAGGATGTTCGTACTTAATCGGTTTAGCCTCATCGAAGCTTAAACGGGGAAAATCGGGCTTAAAACAGCCCCAAGGGTCATAATTGCCCGTTAATAAGTCAATTCCTGAACACCACCAACCTCCTTGACTGGTATGTTCATAACGCTTGAGAATACTATCCCTAACCCTGCCATCATTGCGTCGCGGTAATTCTTGGGAGTAGAGTAGGTATTCACTGGGAGATAGCCCCGCTAAACCGGTGACATTGAGAGCGATTAACTCCGCATCCACCCCGCTATCACGCCATTCTTCTAAATATTTCATCCTTGTCCTCTACTAGCTAGACGCTATATATAGCGTTTTTGTCCTATTATTCTAGCGGTAAGCCACTAAATAGCGAAAAGAGAAAATTTACTCTCTCAGAGGTTCTCAGAGGAAATTTGACTTTTAATCCACTCTTGTCTTAAATTATCGAAAAGTTAAGAACAAATAAAGTCTCACCATAACCTCCTCAGCAGTCAGTCTGTTTTGCTATCAAAGAAAAAGCTTTTTGTCAAGCATACAAAAGAACCACTTTGAGAGAGAATCGAGAATTTTTTCCAGAAAATGTCATCCAAAACACTGTTTTGGGGAACAAAACAATCCTGGTTATACCACATATAGAGTTATAAAATTATTTAACACGCTAGATGTTGTGTTTTCCCAGAAAATCTGATAGAATGCTCTAGTACAAATAGATTAATTTGTCAAGTTTTTTTAACGCCGCAATTTCCCAATTATGCAATCGAAGCCCTTGACTACTGCCGTTTCCATTCACAAAAATAACGAAGTAATACCCTTTCGTTCTACCCCTTTAGCTAATATGGGCAGCCATGCAATTAGAGTGATTCGGCGCGATGGTTCCACCACAAGCTTAAATATCGGCAAAATTCGCGACGTGGTAGAGTGGGCTTGTGAAGGTAAAAAAGTCAATTCAATCGCCTTAGAAGCGGGTTTAACCACACGCCTGCGGGATGGGATTACCACTAGGGAAATACAGGATAATTTAATCAATTGCGCCCTAGAAATGTGTAGTCCCGAGGAACCGGATTGGCGCTATGTGGCGGGAAGATTGCATATTTGGAGTCTTTGGAAAGATACCTTAGTAGTGCGGGGTTATCAGTACGGAAATTACGAGAAAACTGTTAAAACTCAAGTTAAAAATCGCCTGTACGACGAAAGAATTCTCATCTATTCTGAGGCAGAATTAAAAGAAGCTGGTTCTTGGATTAATCCCGATTGGGATATCGATTATGATTACGCCGGGGCATTGTTAATCACTAGCCGTTATTTACTCAAAAATGAGTTACCTCAAGAGGCATTATTAACCTGTTCCTTACTGCTTGCCATTGTGGAAGAACCAGCTAATAGACTCCACTGGGCGAAGAAATTTTATCAAGCGATTGCTCAAAGAAAAATCTCTCTTGCCACCCCAATTTTAGCCAATTTACGCACTCCCAAAAGTTCCCTAACCAGTTGTTTTATCCTCTCCATTGACGACAGTTTAGAAAGCATTTTCGACGAGATTACTAATGCTGCCCGCATCTCAAAAAATGGTGGCGGTGTCGGGGTGAATGTGAGTAGAATTCGCGCCACTGGTAGCTGGGTAATGGGGAAAGCTAATGCTTCCGGGGGGATTATTCCTTGGATTAAATTACTCAACGATACAGCTATTGCAGTAAATCAGGGGGGAAGACGCGCCGGGGCAGTAACTATCGGTGTTGACATCTGGCATTTAGATGTGCCAGAATTTCTGGAAATGCAGACAGAAAACGGTGATCAAAGACGCAAAGCTTATGATGTTTTTCCCCAATTAGTTATCACCGATGAATTCATGCGTCGGGTGATAAATAAAGCCGAGTGGACATTAGTAGATCCCTACGAAGTTCGCAATAAATTAGGTATAGAATTAGCGGAACTATGGGGGGAAGAATTTGAAGAGGCCTATCGTTTAGTAGAAGCTAATTTAGATAAAGAGATTTTCCTCTATAAAAAAATCAATGCCCGGGACTTATTTAAAACTATCATGCGTTCCCAAGTAGAAACAGGAATGCCCTACATTGCCTTCAAAGATACCATCAATCGCGCTAATCCTAATAAACATGATGGCTATATCCCCGGTGTAAATTTATGCACGGAGAGTTTCTCGAATGTCACCCCCGATAAAACTGCTCATTGCTGTAATTTAGTTAGCCTTAATTTAGCCAACATTGACAGGGAAGAAATCGAGTCTAATTGTCAAATCGCTGTCAGGATTCTCGACAATACTATCGATATCACTAATCCTCCCTTTGATAATGCTAAAAACCACAACGATAAATATCGGACTATTGGGGTAGGGGCGATGGGATTGGCTGACTGGTTAGCGAAACGGAAGTTATCCTACAATAACCTGTCAGAAATTAGTAATTTATTTGAAGAAATTGGCTATTGGTGTACCTATTCCTCGATGGAATTAGCCAAGGAACGCGGTGCTTATCAAGCTTTCTTGGGTAGTGAATGGAGTCAAGGTAAATTAATCGGAGCAAAACCAGTGGCATGGTTTTTAAATAACGCAGTGCAACCGCAAAGATGGCAACAATTAGCCGCAGATATTCAACGATTTGGCATCCGTAATTCCCATATTACCGCCATTGCTCCTAATACTTCCTCTAGTTTGGTACAGGGATGTACCGCTAGTGTTTTGCCGGTTTATAGTCGCTTTTTCTACGATAAATGGGCAAAGGGAACCGTTCCCATCGCACCGCCTTTTATTGAAGAAGCTTTCTGGTTTTATCCAGAGAATAAAAATCTCGAACAACAGCAAGTGGTAAAAGCGATCGCTACTATGCAAGAATGGATCGATACGGGGATTTCTATGGAGTTATTATTCAACCTCAATGAAGGGGTTTATTTCCCCGAAGAACCCAACCGTTGTCTCACTGCCAAAGATATCTTTGATACCCTAGTTATGGCCTGGGAATTGGGGTGTAAAGCGATTTATTATATCCGTACCGTACAAAAGGACAATTTTCGAGAGTCTGACGATAGTTGTTCTAGTTGCGCTAATTAAGCCTAACTTGGGTGGGCAATGCCCACCTTATTTTTTTCAGATCATTTAAAATGAGTCTTATTCATCACCTAATCACAGCCATGAATAAGACTTTATACGAACAGGATTACTATCTCTGGATAGAGAAAACTATTCATTTATTAGAAAATAATCAGTTTTCTGAGTTGGATTTAGATAATCTCATCGAGGAGATTAGCGACATGGGCAAAAGCCAACGGCAAAGCTTAAAGAGTTATTTAACTCGGTTATTAGAACATTTGCTGAAACTAGCTTACTGGCAGTCGGAATTAGAATATAATCAAAGAGGATGGAAAAATGAAATCCGTAACTTTCGCCTACGAATTCAACAAATTATTGAAGACAGTCCCAGTTTAAAGCCCTATCTATCGGAAATTTTCTCCCCCTGTTATCAAAATGCTCGTAAATTATTTCTGGATCTATCTGGAATGGCTGAAAATTTGGTCAGTTTAGCTCCAATTTGCACTATAGAACAGGCTTTAAATGAGGATTGGTTTCCTGAAATATCAAAATAATGGGGATAATTATGGAAAATAACTTATACGAAAAAGATTACTATCTCTGGATAGAGAGAACTATTCATTTATTAGAAAATAATCAGTTTTTTGATTTAGATTTAGAAAATTTAATTGACGAAATTAGTAGTATGGGGAAAAGTGAGAAACGAAGTTTAGAAAGTTATTTAACTCGGTTATTAGAACATTTGCTGAAACTAGCTTACTGGCAATCGGAATTAGAATATAATCAAAGAGGATGGAAAAATGAAATTAGGAATTTCCGTCGTGCCATAAAAAGAATTATTGCCGATAGTCCTAGTTTACAGCCTTATCTCATTGAAATTTTTGATAACTCTTTTCAAGAAGCTCGTATTTCTTGGCTCGAATTATCTGGAATCGCTGAAAATTTGGTCGGTTTAGCTCCAATTTGCACTATAGAACAGGCTTTAAATGAGGATTGGTTTCCTGAAATATCAAAGTAATGGAGATAATTATGGAAAAGAACTTATACGAAAAAGATTACTATCTCTGGTTAGAGAAAACAATTAATTTACTAGAAAATCGCCAGTTTTCCGATTTAGATTTAGAGAATTTAATTGAAGAAATCAAATCTATGTCTATCAGTCAACAGAAAGCATTAAAAAGCAATCTGACCGTGATTTTATGGCATTTACTAAAATACTTACAAGAGCCAGAAAAACAAAGCAGAAGCTGGGAATTAACCCTTTTTGAGCATCGCGAAAGAATCGAAGAAGATTTAGAGAATAGCCCTAGTCTTAAGATTTTTTTAACAGAAGAAAATTTAAAAAAATGCTATAACAAAGCCAGAAAAAAAGCCGCTATTGAAACAGGGATAAACCTAGAGAAATTCCCGAAGGATTGCCCATTTACTTTGGCAGAAGCCCTAGATTTTGAATTTATTCCTAATCAAAATCAAAACATTTGACTTTTTACCGAAAATCTATTATAACCTAAAAGTGCCATAATATCCAAGTAATCATGTCCTTACATTTAGTTAATTCTTGCCATTCGATGCCCATTTCCCCGATTTTCAATCCAGCGGGAGACGATGCGATCGAAAACCGTTCGATCTGGTTTGGTAACACCACCAACCTGATGCAATTAAACGATGTCCGCTACACCTGGGCGGTGGGTTTATATCAACAAATGCGCGAAAATTTCTGGATCCCGCAACGATTAGATATCACTCAAGACGTGACTGAATACGGGCATCTTACCGACGAAGAAAGATATGCTTATGATGGTATTTTGTCCTATCTAACCTTTCTTGATTCCGTGCAAACCTGTAATATTCCCCACCTAAAAGGTAGCGTCACTGCGCCAGAAATTAGTCTTTGTATGGCGGAACAAATTTCTCAAGAGGCCATGCACAATCAAAGTTATCAATACTTAATTGAAACGATTATTCCTTCGGATCGCAGAGGCGAAGTTTATGACTTTTGGCGCACCGATAAAGTTCTCAAGGATCGCTGTGAATTTATTGCTAGTCTCTACCAGCAATACATCGATAAACAAACTACTGAAAGCTATTTTATCGCTCTTCTTGCCGACTATTTACTGGAGAGTTTGTATTTTTATAACGGCTTTATCTTTTTCTATAATCTCGCTTCTCGACAGCTAATGTCCGGTAGTGCTGACGTTTTCAAAATGATCAACCGGGACGAATTAAGTCACGTCCGTTTGTATCAGAAACTTATTCCTGAAGCCATGGCAATTTTTCCCCATTCCGTTGAACAGATTTATGAGATGTTCGATAGTGCCGTTAAACACGAATGTCGCTGGACAAATCACATCGTTGGCAACGACATTTTAGGTATTACCGAATACAGTACCGAACAGTACACTAAATACCTCGCTAATATTCGGCTAAAAGCGATCGGACTTGAGCCTTTATACAGGGAAGAAAAGTATAACAAAAGTCCCTATAACCATCTGGAACGCTTCTCCGATACCAAAAAAGAAGGCCACACCAAAGCTAACTTTTTTGAAGCAACCGTTACCAGTTATGTTATGTCTTCTGGCTTAACTGGATGGGATGAAATTTAAAATTTAAGGGATAATAATAACCCAATTTCTTACCATAAAGTGGCAACTTTGTCAAATATTTTGACAACTTTTGACCCTCTCTTGCAGAAATACCGACAATCAGCAAATGTGCTTCTGGGTTTGGGGGGTTCTACCCCCAAAAGCCTGGATTTACTGATAAAATCGGAAGTAATGACCAATTTTAGAAGATATACTTAGGGCTTGTTCAATAAATCTAAAAACCTTGTTGGATAAGGTTTTTAGACTTTTTTGACCTCAAAAAGTGCCGACCTTTGGAGTGATTGGGGGGAAAATTCAGGGACTTTTTCCCTGAAAATTAGGTAATTGACCCCCTCAAAATCGGTAAAACCCTACACCCTACACCCCACACCCTGTCCCCACGAAAAACTTTTTGCCGCAAACCCTAATTATGACGATTGCCATCATAATGAATTCTCGCCCCGGCCCATTGCAATTTTTCCTGTAGAGTCTGATAAAAAGAATAGCTTTCCCGCAGGATAATAAATTGGGCGAATTTTTCAGCTTTGGTAACTCCCACCCATTGCCCAGGCCAAATGGAAGTGGCTAAAGCACCATCCATCCAGAGTTTAGTATTTAATTCGTAGTCTCCCAGGGGCCAAATACTGACCAGAGATGCCGGGGGAATGACAATCGGCCGACTGGAGAGACTCAAGGGACAAATCGGGGTGACAGCGATCGCTTCCATGCCGGGGTGTATAATCGGGCCATTAGCGGAAGCGGTGTAACAGGTGGATCCCGTGGGAGTAGCCACTAATAAACCGTCTCCTTGGTACTGATCTACTATTTCCCCGTCCACTTCGATTTCGAGGATTGAGGTGGGCATCCTATCGATACTAGCGGGTTTCACGCACATCTCATTCAGGGCATAAAATGCCTCGCTCACTGGCTGCGGGTTTCTTTTATCCCCTTCATAGATTCTGGCCTTTAACATCATTCGTTGTTGTACCGCATAGTGGTCCGATTGTAAACGCTCCCAGACCGTCTCCGTATCCTGGAAAATCTCAAAAGGTTCCGTTAAAAATCCCAGATGGCCGCCGACATTCACCGCTAAAATTGGAATGTCTTCGTGAGCTAAATAGCGAGCGGCGGCTAAAATGGTTCCATCTCCGCCCAAAACGATGGCGAGGTCGATTTTTTCCGATGCTGAGGCTAAAAATACTGGATAGGGATTATCTTTAAAGCCACTGGGTCCCATTAAAACTTTACACTGACGGGCTTCTAACTGTTTAGCGCATTTTTCCGCCCATGCTTTACTTTGGGGATGGTTGGCCTTGTGAGCGATGATTACTTGTTTTAACTGCACGGAGTTGAGACCTTGTTCGGAGGTTCTATATTTTTAACAATAGCAAGACCGGACAGATCGGGTGAAAAGTAACAGGTAAAAAAGGGGGTTGGGGGAATCACCTCGGCCTCACTGTAGCCAATTTGACAGAATTAATCGATAGATAGGGGTAAATGGAAGTAACTAGGATAAGCTCGCAGGTTTTAGCAATGTTATCCCCTTTTTTCCCTGTAACTGCTGTATCTATGCGACTTTTTCCCAATTATCTCCCTCAACACACCTACCACTTAATTTCCCCGCAAGGTTATAATTGTATTAAGATGTGTAACAGTTCTCTGGCAAACTCTTGACAAAGGATAACAAATCTGCTCTACCAAAAAACAGGAAAGGTTTTATTTCTATGACATTAATTCAAACCGCCCAATTATCGCTGGAAACCTCGGCTTTAGCCTTTTTTAAGCAGACAGAAGGACACTGGCAATCCCAGAGACGTTATTACACCCTCACCCAAGAAACGGAACCCCAAGAAGTTATCAGCGCCATCGAGATTAAATATTTACCCCAAGGCAGCGAACCATTAATTCAACTTGCCCGTTTACATAATCTGGAAGATACAGCTTTATTAGGTGGTACGGAAGTGACTTGGCAAAGTAATTATCTCCGTCCCCAGAGTAAAAAACCCTCCAACGGTTCCACTATATTCGGTATTTTAGATAATATTCTCTATCGCGATCGGGGATTTGCGACGGATAAACCCGTTAGTGCCATTTATACCTTTCCTAACCCCTCTACTCTCTGTCTGAGAACAGAATACGCCGGTTCTGTCTTTGAAGAAGAAATTAAACTCATCGGTCAACAATATCGCACCCGACAAACTATTATCTCTCGCGCCGGTCAGGAATTGATGATCGGTCAATATCTAGAAAAACGGGTCAATTAGTCAAAAAATGGCGTTTATTCTCCGAATTTTGACTTATATGTTAGGAATAGGGCTGAAATCAAATCAGCCCTTCCCATAACTCCCGTTTAAACCGGGGTTAAATTGTCTTGATTCTGACTAGCGAGAAACTTCTCTAATTCCGTAATCGCATCGGCATCGACCTTAGTTTGCATGGGACAGAATTTCGGTCCACACATCGAACAAAACTCCGCAGTCTTATAGATATCTGCGGGTAAAGTCTCATCGTGGTATTCCTTAGCGCGATCGGGATCCAAAGATAACTGAAATTGACGATTCCAATCAAAATTATAACGAGCGATGGAGAGTTCGTCATCACGATCCCGCGCCCCCGGACGATGACGGGCGATATCTGCCGCATGAGCCGCTATTTTGTAGGCAATTAAGCCATTTCGCACATCTTCAGCGTTGGGTAAACCGAGATGTTCTTTCGGGGTGACATAACATAACATCGCCGTCCCGTACCAACCCGCCAGAGCCGCCCCGATCGCCGAAGTGATATGATCGTACCCTGGGGCAATATCGGTGACAAGGGGACCAAGAACATAGAAAGGTGCTTCGCTACACTCCTCCATTTGTTTTTTCACATTAAACTCAATTTGATCCATGGGAACATGGCCAGGTCCTTCCACCATTACCTGTACATCGTGTTCCCAAGCGCGACGCGTCAGTTGGCCGAGGGTTTTCAATTCCGCTAATTGGGCTGCATCGGAAGCATCGTGGGTACAACCGGGACGCAGGGAGTCACCGAGACTAAAAGAAACGTCATAACGCTTGAAAATCTCGATAATTTCATCGAAATGGGTGTAGAGAGGATTTTGCTTGTGGTGGTGTAACATCCACTTAGCAATAATACCACCGCCCCGGGAGACAATCCCGGTCAGACGAGTTTTGACTAAAGGCAGGTGTTCGATGAGGATTCCTGCGTGAATTGTCATGTAATCTACCCCTTGCCCGGCGTGTTTTTCGATAATGTGGAGGAAATCTTCGGCGGTGAGTTTTTCAATATTACCGTGAACGCTTTCCACCGCTTGATAGATGGGTACAGTACCGATGGGGACAGGAGAAGCATTGATAATCGCGGTGCGAATTTCGTCCAAATTACCGCCCCCAGTGGAGAGATCCATCACCGTATCGGCGCCGTATTTGACCGCTAGGTGTAATTTTTCCAGTTCTTCGTTAATATTCGAGGAGTTAGGCGAAGCCCCTATATTAGCATTAACTTTACACTTAGAAGCAATACCGATCGCCATGGGTTCGAGGTTGAGGTGATTGATATTAGCGGGAATAATCAGTCTTCCTCGGGCGATTTCGCTGCGAATCAATTCGGGAGAGAGATTTTCCCGTTTTGCCACATACGTCATCTCTTCGGTAATTATCCCCTGACGGGCGTAGTGCATTTGCGATACATTTGCTTGTCCGCGCCGGGGGGCAACCCATTCTTGTCTCATAATTTTATTTCCTCTGTAAACAGCTTCCCTACGCTGGAATTACCCAGTCTCAGGTTCTAAGGGTCTTTCTCAGCCTGATTATCTCAGACACCCCTAGCTATGACGGCAATTGTATCACTGTTGACGACTGAGGAGATCAAGCTTAAGATTGTTGTTTGATTAGGCAGTATTCAGTAGTCACTATTCAGTAGTCACTATTCAGCATTCAGTATTCAGCATTCAGTATTCAGCTTTTACTTATTATCCCATTTCCCCCGCTCCCCACTTCCCGCTCCCCCACTCCCCAATTCATAATTCATAATTCATAATTCATAATTCCCCCACTCCCCAATTCATAATTCATAATTCATAATTCCCCCACTCCCCAATTCATAATTCATAATTCATAATTCCCCCACTCCCCAATTCAT